>JAITTA010000084.1 GCA_031287395.1 Dysgonamonadaceae bacterium
CATACTCGGAGGAGCATGATGGAGTAAAACGTGTGATCGAATACGGTCGTCCCTGGAGTCGCCTGAAATCGACGTATTATATGTTAGACCTGTATGACGAAACAAAGGATAAAAGGTGGGAAGATTGTTTCATAAGTGAATGGAGAATTACAGAACCAACCATAAAAACAAAACTTTTTAATCCGAAAACAAAAAAAGAGGAAGAAATTACCTGGAATAAAGGCGATTTAGCTATGATTGCGACAAAAAGAGTCTGGACAAAAGAGCAGATTGAAGCAAAATGGCCTGTTTTTGTCTTTTTACCCGATTCCATGCGGAATGATATCGATCCTTCCAAAGATGTCCAGTCTGCAACAAATCCGAATGCGGAATGGCCGGCGAATACAAAATTCTGTTATTACAAAATGTATCCGTATATCGTTAAGCATTTGGATCCGTCAAGACCCGAAGTGAATACTACAAACGGTTCCCGTGATGTATTTGTAGAACGTTTCGGTGAAACATACCTGTTGGCTGCCGAAGCTGCTTATCTGTTGAACAATAAAACAAAAGCAGCCGGTTATATCAATGTTATCCGGAATCGTGCAGCTATTCCCGGTAAAGAATCTGAAATGAATGTAGATCCAAGTATAATCGATATCGATTTCATCCTTGATGAAAGAGGACGCGAACTTGCAGGTGAAATGCATCGCTGGTATGACTTATTACGGACAGGGAAAATGTTGGAGCGCCTCAATAATCCGAAAATATATTATCAGAATGCAGGTAAAATTAAAGATTACAATGTGTTAAGACCTATACCAAGAAATCAGTTGACAAATATGAGTAATCCGGAAGATTTTCCTCAGAATCCGGGATATTCGGATTGATAAAACTTGTGTGAGAGCGATTTTATTATTAATTTTGATCGCTCTCGCACAACCTGTTATTGTTGGTTTTGTAGATAATATTTTAAAATTCAATTCATGAAGCTATTTTCATTTATTCTGTTGTTTTTTTGCGGGTTGTCTTGTGCCCGGTCCGAGAAAGACATCTTTGCGGACCAACAGGCTTCGGGCCGGATGATGATGTTTGCGGATTCTACCAGTAACGGGAAATTCTTTTCCAAAGATCCGCACGTCATATATTTCAACGGTCATTATTAGATGTACTATTCCACACCTCCTCAGAGGCAAAGTAATGCGGACTTTCAACCGGGATGGGGTATTGGGATCGCTCAAAGCGACAACCTGGTCGATTGGAAAGTAATCGGGAAAATAAGATCTTCCCAGGAATGTGATAAAAAAGGATTATGCGCTCCCTGTGCCCGGGTCATTAATGGTAAGGTTCATCTTTTTTACCAGACATACGGTAATGGAAAAGACGACGCTATTTGTCATGCTGTCAGTCCCGATGGGATTCATTTTGAAAAAGATCCGTCCAATCCTGTGTTCAGGCCTTCGGAATCATGGAATTGCGGAAGAGCAATCGACGCGGAAGTCACCTTCTTCAAAGGTAAATACTATTTGTATTATGCTACCCGGGACCCGGAATTTAAAATTCAATTGCAGGGTGTGGCCGTAGCAGATGCCGGTACGGATTTCAGTAAAGGACAATGGACCGACGTGTCGTCCGGCAAACCTATTCTCAAACCCGAATTCCCATGGGAAGGGGAGTGTATTGAAGCTGCTTCCGTAATAGAAAAGGGGAATCGGTTGTATATGTTTTATGCCGGAGGATATAACAATTATCCGCAACAAATCGGGATTGCCGTAAGCAATGATGGAGTTGAATGGAAACGGCTTCAGGATGAGCCGTTCCTGCATAACGGCAACCCGGGTGAATGGAACTCCAGCGAATCGGGACATCCGCATATTTTTGAAGCTCCGGACGGAAGAACATATCTTTTTTACCAGGGCAACAACGATAAAGGAAAAACCTGGTATATTTCAAATGTGGAGGTATTTTGGAAAGATAATATTCCTTACTTGAAAAAGTAATGACAGCGAAGTCCCGGAATTTTAATGAATTTTACGCACTTTATTACAGGAAATCATTCTTGTTTGCAAAATCTTATATCCACGATGATTTGGCAGCCGAAGATATTGCTTCCGATTCATTAATCAAACTCTGGGAAAAAATGAGGTCGGAAGAAGTCCGTTCTATGGAGGCATTTTTAGTGACTGTTCTAAAAAACAAATCCCTGGATTACCTCAAGCATGAAGCTGTAAAACAGGAGGCTTACAGTTCAATAAATAGGCTGCAACAAAGAGAACTGGACATCCGGATATCGACCTTAAGGGCCTGTGATCCGGAAGAAATTTTTTCTTCGGAAATAAATCAATTGATGCGGGATGTGTTGGATTCTTTATCCGAACAAACTAAAAAAGTATTTCAGTTAAGTCGTTTTGAAAATAAATCGAATAAAGAAATAGCTTTGGAAATGAATATTACAACCAAAGGGGTGGAATATCACATTTCCAAAGCTATTAAAATATTCCGGATGCAATTGAAAGACTATTTATACATAATGACTTTCTTTCAATTGTAATTCACTGTTTTAGTTATTGTACTTAATACAATAAGTTGGATGAATGGGAAAAGTGATTACTTGAACCTGATGAAGTTGCCTGTTGAGTTGAAATTGGTTCTATCAGCAGGAATGGTGTCGTTCAGGAAAGGAATAGAAAACTTTTTTCTACCGAACAATTCATCGATCCGATCAAAGTCTTTCCTGAAAATAATGCCGAGTCCTTGGGTCGTTTTAGAACGTGAGTCGATGTAGTAGTACCGGTAATTATAATGGTTATAGGCTTTTAACCGGATACCTCCTCCCGGAGTCAGCTTATATTCCAGATCGAAGTCGCCGACGAAAGGAGGTAATCCTTTGGTTTCTTCATTGAAGCGGGAATAATCCCGGTATCCTAAATTTCCGTTGATGATTAATCTGTTGTCCAGCAATTGACTCGAAAGCATCAATTCTATTTCCGTTCCGGTCATTGCCTGACTGTCTTCCGTCCTGATTCGCGTTCCCACCTGGACATTGTCGGTAAATGATTTGACGATGCTTGACAATGAAGAGGATAAAGTTGTTGACGCTAATAAAGAAAGGTCGTTCGACTGGGAATTGGTATTGACAAATTCACCCGGAGTAATGAACCGGTTCAGTAACAGAAGGTAGACAATTTGCCGGTTCATCATGTCTTCGGTATTGATGTAATTTTTGATTTGCCGTTCGATGTATTCCGACTCCGGAACCTCCAGATTAAACTGAATGTTAGGATGCGCCATAGGACCGCTGATATTCAACACACAATTGGTCATTACGCTGCTCCTGCCGGCATAGTCCACCAGATTCGGATGGAGATCTCCCAGATTAGCCATGGTCGAGAAAATGGCCTTGACGTCGAAAATTGCGGCATATGGATCTCCCGGGAAAGAGACGGAACTGCCTTCCCTGATATCAAAGTCCCTGAATATCATCTGTTGAAGGCTGAAATTGTATTTTCCCTGTTCAATGGTGTATTTCCCTTTCATTTTCAGAGGAACACGGGTTCCGTATTCCACTTGTAAGTTGCTGGTACGACCATTCATCCTTATTTTATCTCCGGTCAGAGGATCCATGATTAGTTCCACCGTAGCATCCGGGTTTGCATCGAGAGTCATGTTGAACCGGATGTCGGTTCCGGTATTTGATTTCATGTAAATAGGTCTGTCGGAGAGCAGTTCAAAATATTTCTCGACCAGGGAAGTGGTATCCTGTTTTTTATTCAGGAAATGAATAAAATCGTAATTGGAAATGTCATTTTCCTCCATAAAATTGAGGGATAAGCGGGAACCTTTATCGGTGCTCATCCAAACGTCGATATTGACCAGGTTTTCTGTTCCGCGGATATTTACGGTTCCCGTACCATAGATAGTGCCGGAAATATTGGGATTTTGTCTTTCTGTTGCATTAAATGTTAAAAAGTTATTAAATTTCAAATTGGCGGAATAATTGAAGTCTTCAAAAAGACGATGTTTAACCGAACCGTTTGCAAGGGCTTCTCCACCGTTTTTGTCAATGAAATTAATATTTTTGATAATAAACTCTTCCGGGCGGCAATATACGGTATCTGTAAATGTATAATAAGTATTTAGAAATTCAATTCCGAATCTTCCGTTTTTTACGAAAACATCCCCTTCGATGGTCGGATCATTCAGGTTTCCGAATAGCCGGAGTTTTCCGTTCAGGCTTCCCGAAACGTCTTTCGCTATATTTTTCAGGTATTTTCTTAAAAAGGAAGCATCGGTATTCCGGGCGTCGAAAATAATGGAAAGTTCTTCTTTTGCAGGATAAATAATACCGTTTATTCCGACCTGAGTGGAATCGTTTTTGTAAATATGACCTTTCATCAGTACGCCCCCTTGTTCTTCGTTCCAGGTGCCGGAAAGCTTCATGTCTCCAAAATAGGTGCTGTTAAATGCAAAATTCCGGATATCCAGTTCTGTCGATAATTTACGTGTATTGGCCAAATCCTGTGCGTTAACATATCCCGAAGCCAGTCCTCCGAATTCAAGCGCCGGAATGTTTAAAGTGGTAAAAACATATTCAAGATCGACTTTATTAAGTTCTATTTTCAGATTGTCTTCCGGAAGGTTAGAGACAATTCCGTCGATTCGGACAAACTGGTCGTCGTGATCTACCCTCAAACCGTCGACGGTTATTTTTCCCGAATCGATTGCAATATTTGCCGGATGGATAGTCCATGTGGTGTCATTAAACGTGACATTTGTTTCACGGATATTGACCTTGGTTTTCAAAGGTGATTTTTTATTCTCTTTCAGGAAATGAGATGAAAATGCAATATTACCGGAATATTTATTTTGACTGTTATTCTCTATCTGTGAAATCTGTGTGAAACGATTCCATTTGATTTGTGTATCTACGTAGTCATTCAGGGCATTAAATACCGCTGAAAATAAAAGTTTTTTGTTGTTTTTCTGCAGGCTGACCCCGCTGAGATCAACTTTTATGGAATTACCCGAATTTTCAGCCAGTGCAGTTACCGATTCGATTACCGATTTGCCGTAACTGAATCTTGGAGAATAAAACTCAAGCCGGAATTTATCGTATATACTGTTGTATTGACCGACTAAACGGCTTTTATTAAACAGTACAAACGGTAAATCCATGATGAGGGAAAATTCCTGAGTGTTTTCAATGGATAAATCAATCGAAAAATTATTGAAATTTTCGGGTTGTTTTGAATTTATAGGACTGAAAATAGACGGCAGGTAGTTATGCAGCAGACGATTTACTGCCGGGACGATTCCTGAAAAAGAGTAAATGCCTCTGATTTCTCCGTTTACAATATCGGATTTCAGGGTCAGTAATTTTTCGTTTTCAATCCGGTTGGCTGTAATATTGAATGTATCCAGATAATACCCTCCTTTTTCCGTACTGAACTTTATATCGGAAAAATCTACTTTTCCAATCAGATTGTCGAGGCTATTCCCTGTAAAATCGGCTTTGATTTTAAATGAAAGATCGGATTCTTTGTATTTTTGACTCAAATTTAATTTATCGAGTAGCAGGTGTTCCACCTCGGCGGAAAAATTAAATTCCGAATTTTCATTTTTTAATACGAACAATCCTTCCGCATTGATTTTTCCTTCCCGGCTATCCAAATCGAATTTCCCGGAAAAACTTTGGGGAGTGAAAGTCCCGAGCATACTGATATTTTCATATAAATACCCTTTGTATTCGAATTTGTCGACCACAGCATTGATATTTCCTGAAAATTTTTTGTTGATACCCTGTGTTGCATTCACCTGAACATTGAAACTGACATCCCCGTAATCATTATTATCCATGAGATGTTTGATATCCAGGTTTTGGGAAGTCACTCTTCCGTTTATGAAAAAGCTTTCGTCTCTTCCGACGGTCATATCCGTTTGTACGGTGCCGATATCCGTTTTGAAAATACCGAGGGCATTCAGATGGTGGAAAAATCCGGAGACTTTTCCCGTAAAATAGATATTTCCCATCTGAAAGATCTGTGGAGGAAGTTCTACTGTTTTATTACTGAAATTGTTAGCTATCTTTTGAATGCTTTCCGTGGAAAGGAAAGACTCTTCCACTTCGCCTTTAACATGAATATTGACCGGACTTGTGAGGTCTGATAATTCGATATTGGCTTTGAGTTGTAGGTTATTGTTGTCGTGTATTGAAAAATCGGACAATTGTAAGTGTCCGGTATTGCCGGCTAAATGTCCTTCGATGGTCAGTGCATCTTTGAAATATGAAAAAACGGGAAGAAAGGCTTTCAAATCCCTCAGTTGTATATTCGACGGTTCTATTTGCAAAGCAAAAAAAGCTTTGGAAAGATAGTCTTCCGGGTGGACAACGTCTCTGAAATCGGCTGAGATTCCTTTGAGTAAAAGAGAGGTGTCCGGTAACTTTATCTTCAGATCGCCTATTTTTGCACTATCAGGATTGGCATTCAGGTCGAAAGATAGCTGCTGTACTTCAAATCCTGATTTTTCAAAGAATGCAAAATGCTGAAAATTAGCAATCAATTGTTTATTTGTCAATGTTTTAAGATGGATTTTTGCCGATAAATCCGTAACCTTTATGTCTTTCGGATTGAATCTTCCGGGAGTTTCGAATTCGTCCTTAACCCGGTAGGAAAAATTTCCTCTTCTCAGGTTCAGGCTGTTTATTTGTATATCGATGTTGGGATCTTTTTTAGCCGTATCCCTGCCGGCGAAGGAATCCAATACGAATTGTATATTGAGGGGGGCATTGATGGTTTCTTTATTCAGGTTTAGCTGAAAACTGAATAATTGTATGCTTTCGAAACGTAAACGACCTTTAAGAAGCGGAAAAAATTCAAAGCCCGCTCCCAAACGCTTGGCCTGAAAAAGCGTGTCTCCGGATTGGTCTTCTAAATATAAATCCTTTAAAATCAATTTATTGAATAGTTCAAAGTCAACTTTCCCTATTTTGACTTCAACCCCCAGTTTATTGTGTAATACAGTGGAGGCTTTTTCCGAAATTTTGTCCTGAACATACGGAACCTGAAGCAATCCAACGGGTAAAACATAGAAAACCAGCAGGAAAGCCAAAACAATCCAAACGATAAACTTCAGAACCTTCATATCTTTTATCCGTAGAATCTTGTAATTTTGTCAACCCTTCGCGTTGCAATTTTTCAACAGATTCTTAATAATCCATGGTGAGCAATCCTTGTTACTTTGCGACAAAGTTAGAAAAAGTTTCCACAACAAAAAAAACTTTGGATTACCAAATAAAAAACAATCGACTCATCGAATTTACCTCAGTTTTTGGCGTACCCCATAGAAAATCCTGTTGGAGCGTGCATAGCTTCCAAAAACGGGTAGCTTGAGTATTCGGATTCCGATAATGTGGATTTTTCAGGCCCCATGCCGAACCCTGCAATACCGGCGGATTGTAGCTCTTTTGGGCCTGTAAGATAGGACAATATCCGGAAAGAATGAGTGTTAATAATATTTAAATTTATGGGCGCCAAGTATCGGTCCGGGTTGAATATACGATATATTTGTATAAAATTTTCAGGATTTGTGATATGATAGGTTTTATCTTCCGGAAGGGGATTTTCCGGCCGAATTACGTTCTTGTTGTATTACTCTTTTTGAGTTCGTTGGGAGTTTTTGCTAACGAAAAAGATTCTATACTTATTAGACTTAATAAAGTATTGGATAACAAGGAATACTATGTTATTAACAAAGAACAGAATATCCGGAATCTGAAGCAGATGTTTGTGATCGGTTCCCTGTCTCCGCGACAGGAATATGATATCAATCTCAAACTGTACGAAGAATACCTGAAATACCAGTCGGATTCCGCTGTTTCTTATGTGCTTAAGAATCTCGAAATTGCCCGTTTGTTGCGACAGGATGAGTTGAAGTATGAAAGCGAAATCCGGTTGGCCGGATTGTATTCGACTAAAGGAATGTATATCGAATCGAAGTCCTTGCTGGACAATGTCGACAAAAGTGCATTGCCCCCACGGCTTCTTCCGGCTTATTATGCAACCTGCAACGAATTTTACAGTCATTACGGACAAAGTAACGATAACTCCGTATATTACCGGAAAAGCGGAGAATACCGTGATTCTTTGTTGTTGGTACTCGACCCTCAATCTTTGCGTTACAGGATGGAAGAACTTACCCGGAGGCTTTACATGAATGAGGATGTCGAAAAACCTTTGCTGGATTTATTAGACCAAACCGGGGACGAGGATAAGGAACGGGCTGTCATTGCCTTTCTGTTGGGGCATCTGTATCAACTACGCGGCAATATGGAACTCCGGGAAAAGTACTATGCTGTTTCGGCGATTACCGATATCGTGAATTGTATTAAAGACAATGCCTCCCTGAATGGTCTGGCGATGACCTATTATCTGAAAGGTGACGTGGATAAGGCATACCGGTTTTTTCAGGCAGCTATCGACGACGCTGTTTTTTGTAATGTCCGCTACCGGGCCTCCGAAGCGTCCGTATTTTATCCGGTGATCAACGAAAATTACCACCGGAAAGAACAGATTCAGAAAAGCCGGTTGCAAATTTTTCTATTGATAATCAGTTTTTTGTCGCTTTTCCTGATAGCGGGAATGAGCTATATCTACATTCAGATACGACGTTTGTCGCAGATACGGAGGGAACTTTACAATACCAACCTGAAACTGGGAGATTTGAATCATAATTTGTTGCGGACGAATGATCAACTGAACGAATCGAACCGTATCAAGGAGGAATATATTGCACATTTTTTTGACCTTTGCTCCACTTATATCGATAAATTGGAAAATTATCGTAAAACATTGAATAAACACGCCTCCCACAAGCATTGGGATGAATTGATGAGACTATTGCGTTCAACGACCCTGGTTGAAACGGAATTGGAAGAACTTTATAAAAAATTCGACGTGATATTTCTGACTCTCTATCCTTCATTTGTGGACGAATTCAATGCATTGCAGGTAAAAGAAGGACAAATTTCACTCAAACCGGGGGAGTTGCTGAATACCGAATTACGCATTTTTGCCCTGATCCGTCTGGGGATAACGGATAGTGTGAAAATTGCAGGTTTTTTACGTTATTCCATCAGCACTATCTATAATTATCGCGTCAAAGCCCGGAATAATGCTGTTGTTTCCCGTGAACGGTTCGAAGAAATGGTGATGAAGCGAGCATGCAAAACTTGCACCCAAGCGCATGAGCATGACGCGAGTTCCATATGACCTTTAAAAATAAAATGATGTACATATGAAAATTTGTTAATTTCCTGATTTTATTTTTACTACTTTTTTACTTCTTTCAAATTTGTTAATTTGTTGATATTCAATATATTAGTGAATTTTGTTTACTACTTTTTTAATCCTCAAAAAATACCGGCGTCATTCTTGAATTACATTCGTCATCTCAATTTGTTATATCTATATATATTGTATAATTACCGGTAATCATCATGTGATTCGGGTTCATATACCATTATCGTTAGATGTGGTTTGGGAAGAAGTTATCATATTGTTAATTTAAATTATTATATTATGAAAATGTACATTTTGAAAAAATGCAGTTCTTTTCTGTTTTTCATTTTGTTTTCAACTGTTTTTTTGTTGCCTGTTGTTGCGCAGAACACTATCACCGTGAAGGGCGTGGTAACAGATTTTGAAGGAGAGGCGCTGATAGGTGTTTCGGTTGTTCAGTCAGGTTCGTCCAATGGAACGGCTACGCTTTCGGACGGAAGTTTTGTCTTGAGTGTCCCGCAAAATGCAAGGATCCGTTTCTCGTATGTAGGATACGAAACCGTGGAATTACCGGCAACTGCGGAAATGAAGGTCCGGATGGAGATCTCCAAGGAGATGTTGGACGAAGTAGTCATTATCGGCTACGGAAGCGTCAAGCGGAAAGATGTAACAACAGCGGTATCGACCGTCTCAATGAAAGATCTTGACGAGCGTCCGATCATTTCGGCGGCTCAGGCTATTCAGGGAAAAGCAGCCGGTGTTTCGGTGATTC
>JAITTA010000255.1 GCA_031287395.1 Dysgonamonadaceae bacterium
TTGGTGCGAGGCCATATTAAATGGATATGAACTTACCATAAATATTGAAGCAAATACAGATATAAGCAGGGAGACGGAAATTACAATAAAAGGTAAAACCGTAATTAAAACAATTAAGATAAATCAGAAGGGGGTAAATATTCCTCCGACAGGATCTATTCCCGATGATGTTTTAATTCCGGTTTCGAGCGCATCGGCGTCATCTTTTCACTCGGCGAATCCGGTTGAATTATCGTTCGACGGCGACCGTGATACCTATTTTATGACACATTGGACACAGGCGACGTTCCCTGTTGAGGTAGTATATAACTTCGATAAAGTGGAAACTATGGATTATTTCATTTACTATCCCAGACCTGGAGGTGCAAGTAAAAACGGGCTACTGGGAGAACTTGAGGTATGGTATGCGACAGAAAGTAATCCGGCTTTTACCAAACTTGATAATTTCGACTTTAAAAATTCGCCTACATCGGTGCGAATAAATTTCGCTTCGACATTAATAAAACCTACACAAGTTAAATTTGTTTTATATCGTGGTTATGGATCCGGTACTTATGCTGCAATTGGGGAGATGGAATTTTATCGGCGTAATCCGGAAGCTTTCGACTGTTTGTCGGTCTTTACGGATTATTCATGTTCGGAACTGAAAGGTGGAATTACGTTGTCGGCAATCGAAAATATTAGCGACCCATTCTTTAAATATCTGGCAACGGAAATATATAACAACGATTACGATCCCGAATTCAGGATACAGGAGTATAAGGCGTATCAACATCCGAGTGTAATGGCTGCAATCAATAAAACAAGCACATACAGTTTGCTTGATAATCCTACAGGAATATATGTGGATGCCAACGAAGAACTGATTGTTTTGGCAAATGATCCCGGAGCAAGTAATATCTCTTTACAGATAATAGATATGGCGAACGGCTATGGTTCAAGTTCATCGTATGGTATATCAAAAGGAGTAAATAAGATAAAAACGGCATCGAAAGGATTGATATATGTGATGTATCACACCAATACAGGAAGTGAGGCTCCGGTAAAAATAAATATTGTTACAGGTAAAGTAAACGGATACTTCGATAGTAAGAAACATAATCAAGAAGACTGGAGACGATTGCTGGAAAAAGCAACTGATACCTATTTCGACGTATTAGGGCAATATTCGCACCTGACCTTTCCTGTTGCTGATTTTAAGAAATATACTCCTGACGGGAAGGCGCTCATCGACAAATATGATGAATTAGTATATCTTGAGATGGAATTTATGGGGCTTGTAAAATATGGGAGAATGTTTAAAAACAGGATGTACTTCCACATTGATTATGGTTCCACGCTTATGTATGCGATAGCATATCGTACAGCATATAATTCCAGTACGATGCCTACTATGTGCAGCTTGTCAACATTCACAACTAATTGTTGGGGACCGGCTCACGAAGTGGGGCATGTGAATCAGACACGTCCCGGAATGCGATGGCAAGGCATGACTGAAGTGACGAATAATATACATTCTCTTTATGTTCAAGCTGCATTTGGAAATACATCGCGCCTTGTAACAGATAATGTTTATACAAAAGCTTTTACGCAAAACAATTCGATAATAAACGCACGAACTGCTTTTGCCGAAAGTACGGATTTATTTGAAAAACTTATTCCGTTCTGGCAATTGAAATTGTACCTGATGGATGCACTGGGAGAAAGTGAATTTTATAAGGATGTTTATGAGCATTACAGAACCACACCCGTATTGTCGGCTATAGGACTGACAGATGGTGTATATCAGTTGGATTTTATCAGAACGACATGTAAGATAGCCAATCTCGATTTAACTGATTTCTTTGAAACATGGGGATTTCTACGCGCTGTTAATATTGAAGTTGATGATTATGGCACGGGAAATTTTACGATTACGCAGCAACAAGTTGATGATCTCAAAGCTGAGATTGCGGCAAAGAATTACCAGAAACCAAAACATTCTAACATTCATTTAATTACTGATCTCAATGTTGCTAATTATAAAGATTAATTAATCTTATATAGAACTCACGTTAAATAATTAACAAAAAGGAGATTACCTCAAGAAGACAGGTAATCTCTTTTTATTTTTCCTTAGTTACTTCATTAAATCCGTTTGCCGGTTCTAAATTTTACCTGTTTAGCGAAGGGGCCTGGTGAAACAACGTTCGATGTTATTTGCCAATTCCGTCATGGATGAGAAAATGATATTTGCCCCTGCATCTTTTAAAATACGGTCTTTTAATGGCCCTGTGTTGACGGCAATAGTGAAAATTCCGGCAGCTACGGCCGACATAACTCCTAAAGGCGCGTTTTCCACAACGACGGCTTCATCCGGCATAACTCCCGATTTTTCCAGTCCCATCAGGTATGGTTCCGGATGCGGTTTTCCGTATTGTACATCGTAAGCTGTTACCATTTTATTTTTATCGAACATTCCCGGAAAATGGAGATCCAGTTTATCGAATAGGGAAGCCTGTCCCGATCCTGTTACTATAACTCGTTGCAGTCCCATTGCATAGACCTTCTTCAGTACTTCGAATGCTCCCGGCATGGGCTTCGGGTCGGCACTTTCCAATTCGATAAATCGTTTTGCTTTTTGTTCGTAAATCCGTTTTTTTTCTTCCTGTGTTGCGCCGTGGCCGAAGGTACGGTTAAACAGAATATCAATAGTTGAATGACCGGTACGGCCTTCGAACATATAAAAATCTTCCTCGGAAGCATTGACTCCCAAGGAAGACATGGTTTCGTTCCAGGCTCGAACATGACTGGGCATAGAATCGTAAAGAACCCCGTCCATGTCGAATAATACGGCTTTTATCATGATTGTAGGGAGTTAAAAGTAGTTATAGGTAGTTAAAAGTAGTTACAGGGAGTAATAGGGTTTTTCTTCATTCTTTTAACTACCTGTAACTACTTGTGTAAACTCCCTTTTCTAAATTTTTGCTTTTATCGCTTTGCTTTCAGTTTCAAATCCGGGTTTTTCGAGTAGGGCAAACATGTTTTTCTTATATGCTTCCACTCCCGGTTGATCAAATGGGTTGACCCCCAGCATATAACCGCTTATTCCGCAAGCTTTTTCGAAGAAGTAAAGTAGTTGTCCAAGATAATAGGCATTGAGTTCGGGCAATTCGATTCTGATGTTGGGTACGCCTCCGTCAACATGTGCCAATTGGGTTCCCAGTTCGGCCATTTTGTTGATAAAATCGACCCGTTTTCCGGCTAAAAAATTCAGTCCGTCCAAGTCTTCGCTGTCTTTCGGAACTTCTACTTTGTGAGTGGGTTGGGCAACTGAAATTACCGTTTCGAAAATACTGCGTTCTCCTTCCTGAATCCATTGACCCATAGAGTGCAGGTCGGTTGTGAAATCTACGGAAGCGGTAAAAATACCTTTGTTTTCTTTACCCTCACTTTCACCGTAAAGTTGTTTCCACCATTCCGAAACATAATGAAGTTTAGGATGGAAATTGACCAGGATTTCTATTTTTTTTCCTTTCTTGTACAATTCGTTACGGGTGGCAGCATAAACAGCTGCGATATTATTTTCGAAATCAACATCCATACCTGTTGATTTTTCCATATCAACGGCTCCGGTAACCAATTGTTTGATATCGATTCCAGCTATGGCGATAGGTAATAATCCTACCGGAGTCAATACAGAGAAACGACCGCCTACATCGTTGGGAATAATAAACGTCTTATATCCTTCTTTGGTCGCCAGCGTACGTAAAGCGCCGCGAGTTTTATCGGTAACCGCTACAATCAGGCCTTTTGCATTGGTTTTGCCGACAGCATCTTCCAATTGTTTTTTCAGGATACGGAAAGCCAAAGCGGGTTCGGTGGTTGTTCCGGACTTGGAAATATTGATGATTCCGAACTTCTTGTTTTTCAGGAATTCCGATAATTCATACAAATAATCTTCACTAATGTTATGCCCTGCATAAACAATGGTAGGATTTTTGCGATTCATTTCGAACGCATCGAAGGTTCCGGAAAGAGCGTCAATTACCGCTTTTGCTCCCAAGTAACTTCCTCCGATGCCGACCACTACCACCACTTCGCATTCAGCTCTCAGACGGTCGGCTGTTGCCTGTATATCGTTGATCTCTGTTTCTGTGACGGAGGACGGTAAATGCAGCCATCCGAGGAAATCATTTCCTTTTCCGGTTTTGTTATGTAGTGCAGCAATACACTTTTTCCCTTTTTCTTCTTGTGCGAATACTTGTTCAAGGGATATAAACCCGAATGATTTGTCGATGTTTAATCTGATTGTTTTCATATTTTATATTAAAACCTGTTGATATCTGTCTCATTTAAATGTTTCCGTCAGTTTTCTTATTGCTACAACCGGGGATTTCCGTTCGTACAATATCGAATAGAGTGTATCCAGAATCGGCATATCGACTTTGTATTGTTCATTGATTTCTTTGATGCATTTGGTGCCATAATAACCTTCGGCAATCATCTCCATTTCCAGTTGTGCTGTTTTTACCGAATATCCTTTTCCAATCATGGTTCCGAAAATCCGGTTACGGCTGAAACGGGAATAAGCGGTTACGAGCAAGTCACCCAGATAGACGGAGTCGCAGATGTTGCGTTCCACCGGGCCGGGTGCGAGCAGAAACCGTTCCATTTCCACGATGGAATTGGAAATAAAGATAGCCTGGAAGTTATCTCCATATTTCAATCCGTGACAAATTCCGGAGACTATGGCGTATACGTTTTTTAATACGGAAGCATATTCTACACCGGAGACATCTTTGCTTGTGGAGGTTCTTACAAAATGCGTCGTAAAAATGTCTGCAATCAATTGCGCATTATTTTCGTCGGGACAGGTAATACTCAGATAAGATAAACGCTCCAGTGCTACTTCTTCGGCATGGCACGGGCCTCCAAGTACGGCAATGTTTTCCGAGGGAATTTTGTAGAAATTTGAAAAATAATCGGAAACCAACATGTTTTCATCCGGAACTATTCCTTTGATTGCCGAAACAATCACTTTATCGTTCATTGGAGTCTTCAGCTTTTTCAGATGTTGCTTCAGAAATGGAGACGGGGTAGCAAAAATCAGCACGTCCGATTCCTTAACTACCTGGTTTATACTGTCATAAAAATTGATATTGTCGGTATCAAATTTTACGCCGGTCAAATAAGATGGATTATGTCCGAATTTTCTTATTTCCTCAATCTGTTCGGGACGACGCATATACCAGTTGAATTTGGTTTGCGTCATCGACATGATTTTAGCAATTGCGGTGGCCCAACTTCCTCCACCCATTACAGCAACTTTTCCCAGTACCTGCATGATTTTTAGTTTTACGTTATACGTTATACGTTTTACGTTTATTCTGCTGATTGTTGAGTTTGAATTTTTTCCGGGCGCATTTGCGGGAAAAGCAATACCTCCTGAATCGAAGTTTGCCCGGTTAACAGCATTGCCAGACGATCCATCCCGATTCCCATCCCGGATGTAGGCGGCATTCCATATTCCAAAGCCCGGAGAAAATCCTGGTCGATGAACATGGCTTCGTCGTC
>JAITTA010000300.1 GCA_031287395.1 Dysgonamonadaceae bacterium
AAAGATAACGAAATTAAATTGAAAAACAGATAATAAAAATAGATAACGTATGGACCTATTTTATAATAGCCTTTTTGAAAAACAAATTTTAGTTGTGGTTGTTATTTAACCTAAAAGGAGAATCAAAAGGATGCGCTAGCCTTTTGATATCAAAACGGATGTAAACATCCTTGTTTTTAGAGATGATGATCATTTTATATTGCAGGTTGTCATGAAATTGCCATGTTTTATGATAAAATGAAATTATCTTATTTTTAGACGACTATTAATAAAAAAAATGTAAAAAAAATGTTAAATAAATATAAAAATCTGGGACTTGTCATTGTGGTGACAGCAGGCATATTTAGTTCTTGTAGTTCTTATAAAAAGGTTCCTTATCTGGAGCAACCGGAAGCGTTGAGAGAAAGTAATTTTCCGGTTTATATTAAAAATATGACGGTAAAATACCAACCGGAAGATATTCTGAGCATTACTGTCAATTCCAGCAGAGAACCGGCAATTGCTTCGGCATTTAACTTGCCGGTTCAACCGTCGGCAACGACATACGACGGAACGACGGAAAATTTATCTCAGGGACTCGGACGGCAAACTTATCTGGTAAATTCTGCAGGAGAAATCGATTTTCCCGTATTGGGAACCATCAGGGTGGCGGGAATGAATCGTTCGGAGTTGGAAGCTTATCTTAAGAAAGAACTCAAACAATACATAAAAGAGGATCCGGTAATCACCATACGTTTGATGAATTATCGGGTATCCGTGTTGGGCGAAGTGACCCGGCCGGGACAATACAGTGTTTCCCGCGATAAAATCAATGTGTTGGAAGCATTATCATTGGCCGGTGATATGACTATTTACGGGAAACGAGACAATGTGACTCTAATGCGTGAAACTCCTGATGGTGAAATAAAAGTGGTGCGGTTGGACCTGAATTCTACCGAAGTTTTGTCTTCTCCGTATTTCTATCTGCAACAAAATGATGTGATCTATGTCGAACCTAATAAAGCAAAAGCCAAGTCGTCGGATATCGGTACCCAGACAACTGTAATGATATCGATAGGTTCCTTGTTGTTAGGCATCGTTAATTTGGTAATACTTCTTACAAAATAAATAAACCGGTCAAAAATGGAAAATAATAAGCAAATGTTCACTTCTCCGAAAGAGGAGAGGGATGTTAGTACCCAATGGTTTATCATCAATATTCTGATGCATTGGAAATGGATTTTCTTTTCTCTTGCCTTGTGTGTTGCTTTAGGCATTGTCTATTTGAAGTTTACAAAAAAAATTTATAAAATCAATGCGAGTGTTATCCTGAAAGATGAAAAGAAAGGCGGATTAGGAAACAGCGAATTATCGCTTTTTGAAAGTATGGGACTGTTCAATACCAACAATAATGTTGATAACGAAGTGGAAATGCTTAAATCAAGGAATTTGGTGGAGGGAGTCGTTAAGGAACAGAAATTATATATCAATTATTTGATTAATAGTGGATTAGAAAAACAGGAGATTTATGGGAATAAAAACCCGCATTATCCGGAACTGCCGATCGACGTTTATATGTCACCGGAAAAGGCCGACCGGATTTCCGGGGCAATTGTTCTGAATGTCAATCTGATGAAGGATAGTTCAATTTTAGTTGAAGGAGAATATGGAAACGAGAATTTCTCGCAAATATATGCTGCTCTTCCTGCCGTTATGCAGACTCCTGTGGGTGAGGTACATTTACAATCGATTGAAAATTTAGCGGGAGAAGAGAATCGTGAAAAAATAAAAGGATATCCCGATAAACCGGGAATTATGGAAACTCCTGTAGGAAATGTGCGTCTGACGCCTTCCAAAAATGTAAAACTGAAGGGAAATTACCCGATAAAAATTACGATTAAGAACCCGGTTTCTGTTGCAAAAGCTTATATCGCTAATTTACAGGTATCACCGGCAAGTAAAACAACCAGCATCGTACGATTATCTCTCCTGGATACTCATCCGGAAAGGGGAGAAGATTTCCTGAATAAACTGATTGATCTGTATAATCGGGATGCTATCGAAGATAAAAATAAAGCGGCTCTCAATGCTTCCGAATTTATTACCGAACGGTTACGGTATATTAATGAAGATCTGAATATCTCGGAAACGGATATTGAAGCATACAAACGGAATAACCGTCTCACAGATATTGCTTCCGAGTCTAATTTGTTCCTGGTGGAGGGAAATGACTTCGATAAACAACTTTCCCAGACCCGGATACAATTACAACTGGTTAATTTCCTGCAGGACGAAGTGAAAAAGGTATCTTCCGGTAAAGGTCTGCTTCCGGGAACGCTCGGTATTTCTGACGAAAGGCTTTCGGATGCCGTGAATAAATACAATACTGCGGTTTCCGAACGTGAACGTTTGCTGAAATATTCCAGTATGAATAGTCCTGCCGTAACAACCCTGGATGAAAAAATCATTTCTCTCAGGGAAAATATTTCATCCGGTATCGATGGCGTCGAAGTGGCCTTGCAAGCCAGAGAAAAGAGTCTCAGTCGTCAGGCCAACCGCTATGACAGCCAGATAAGTAATATTCCTAAACGGGAACGTGAACTGACGGAAAAGAAACGTCAGCAACAAATCAAGGAGACTTTGTATATGATGTTGTTGCAAAAGAAAGAGGAAGCAACTTTATCTCTCGCAGTAGCAGCTCCCAGTGCAAAGGTTATTGAATCTCCATTGGCCGGAGAAACTCCGGTATCTCCAAAACCCAATGTAGTGATGCTGGCTTCTCTTCTGGTCGGGTTGTTTATCCCGATTTCGGTTATTGGTGTGAAAGATTTGTTTAGTCTCCATGTGGAAACGGAAGAGGATCTCAAACGATTAAGCGATATCCCTCTATTGGTCGGTTTACCTATGGATAAAAGCAAAAAACATCTGGTAGTGACACCTCATGCGGCAACTCCCGTAGCAGAAACTTTCCGTTTGCTTCGTTCTAATTTACAATTCTATTTAAACTCTCCGGAAAAGAAAGTAATCCTGATTACTTCATCTATCAGCGGAGAAGGAAAGACGTTTGTTTCAATTAATTTGGCAATGACCTTTTCCCTGAAATATAAAACTGTTCTGGTGGGAATGGATATTCGTCGCCCGAAGTTGGACGATTACCTGAATCTTTCCCGTAAATCCGGAGTTGTTGATTATCTGAGCGGTGTAACGGATAATGTTGATGAAATTATTGTTCCGAGCGGATTGAGTGAGAATTTGGATATTATCCAATCCGGATCGGTACCGCTTAATCCGAATGAGTTGCTGATGGAGCCGACTCTGGATCTGTTGTTTGCAGAATTACGAAGACGCTATGATTATATCATTGTCGATACATCCCCAGTAGGAAGTGTTTCCGATACTTTCCTTACCGATAGGGTAACAGATGCGACTTTGTTTATCGTACGGAGCGGATTCACTCCGAAAACAGGGGTCTCCCTGATCAACGACATGAATCAGGAACATCGCCTGAAGAAAATGATGCTGGTACTTAATGGAATATCGGTGAATCTTAATTCCCGTTATGGTTACGGTCGTCGTTACGGATATGGTTACGGATATGGTAGTGCGGGTAATAAGGCTTCATGAACCTCATGAATGATGAATTAAAATTATCAACTTACTCAGCCTGTTCAGGATTGGGATAAATCAAAAAGAGTATGAAAATTTCAATTATAACAGTATCGTATAACAGCGCGGAAACGATTGGGCAAACAATCGATTCGGTATTGTCACAAAGATTCGGGGATTTTGAATACATCATTGTTGATGGCGCTTCTACAGATGGAACTGTAAACATTATCCGTGAAAAAGAGGCTTTATTCTCCGGTAGTTTGTCGTGGATCAGTGAACCTGATCAGGGAATCTACGATGCAATGAATAAAGGAATTGCCATGGCGCGGGGTGAAATTATCGGTATTTTGAATTCGGACGATTTTTATAAATCTTCACAGGTTCTGAATACTGTAAACAACACCTTTGATAAAGAAAATTGTGATGCGGTTTACGGTGATATCGAATTCATATCACCGGAAGACCACCGTATGATTCGTTACTGGAAGAGTTCGCCGTATGTTCCCGGAGGGTTTCTCCATGGATGGCATTTACCGCATCCGTCTTTTTTTGTCAAACAGGCGGTGTATGAAAAATTCGGTGTTTTTGATACCAATTTCGGAATATCCGCCGATTTTGAGCTGATGCTCCGGTTGGTTGAAAAACAACAGATTAAAGTGGAATATATTCCGGAAACACTCGTGTTGATGACTTATGGAGGTGAGAGTACCGGTTCCATCAGAAATATTATCAGAGGGAACCTCAGTGTCTTGAAAGCTTTTAAAAAACATAATTTCAAAGTGAACCCTATTGGTTATTTAACTTCCAGGTTTGTTGGAAAATTGAAACAATTTAATACTCAAACGGTATGAAGCGTTTTTTTATAATCATTTTTGATATGCTGATCATTTGCATTTGTATCTTGATGGCGTTTCTCTTTTTTGGAGGAAATCTAAAGGAAGTGTCTCATCCCGATTCTCAGGTTTTTTTTATAATCTGTGCTGTTGAAGTAGTTTTATTTATCGTATTCTCCTATATTTTTGGATTGTATGACAACAGTCGGATGCATCTCCCGGAGGTCGTTTATACGGTGATGTTGATATCTGTTTTTATGACTATCGGAACAATGGCTGCCTGTTATATTATCCGGAACGGCACCGAAACATTTCCTCTTAACGTTTTGTTGTTAAGCATGGTATTCTATGGAATAACTCTTTCCATATGGTATACAATCTATTGGAAAATGAGAAAAAAACGCCACGGAATAAAAGAAGTATTAGTGGTGGGAAAGAGTGGGAGAACACTGGCTCTCCATATCGAATATTCGCATCGTGATTCTTATCATGTGAAATATATTTGTGAAGAAAATGATCCGGATCTGTGGTCGAAAATCCGGGAGGTAGAGATTATTTTTTTGACCTCCAAAGTCTCAGGGAACATGCGGGATGAAATTTTTCATTATGCTTTCGAATATGGAACAACTGTTTACTTTGTACCGAAATACAGCGATATTGGTGTAATCTATGCTTCATTCTTAAAAACAGATGATATCCCGACTTACCGGATTTCAAAATTGGATTTTACAATGGAGGAACGTTTTGTTAAACGGGTGTTCGATCTTGTCGTTGCCGGTCTGGCCATTATCGTATTTTCTCCGGTTTTTTTAATCGTTTCGCTGTTTGAAAAATCAGACGGAGGATCGGTCTTTTATACTCAGGATCGTCTTACTAAAGGAGGAAGAATATTCAAAGTATATAAATTCAGATCCATGGTTCCCAATGCAGAGCAACTCTCCGGGCCGGTGTTGGCCGATGAGAATGATCCGCGTATCACCCGGTTGGGAAAGTTATTAAGAGCTACCCGTATGGATGAACTTCCGCAATTGTTTAATGTTTTCAAAGGAGATATGAGTGTTGTCGGGCCCAGACCGGAACGTCCTTTTTTTGCCGATGATTTTTCCCGGGAAATTCCGGAATACCATTATCGCCTGAAAGTGAAAGCCGGATTGACCGGATTAGCTCAGATACAGGGAAAATACAATACTCATGTAACTCAAAAACTACGATACGACCTGATGTATATCAATCGATACTCTATTTTGAGGGATATTATTATCGTATTGCAAACTGTGAAGATTTTGTTTATGAAAAGTAGTACGGAAGGCCTGACCAATCTGCAAAAGGATAAATCAGGACACCCTGGAAGTGACGTTGTAGTAAGCATTAAATAAAGTCATGTAATAGAAAATAAGTTATGACTGCATCCAATAAAGTGATATATAATACGGGGATCCTATATCTCAGAATGGTGTTGACAGCCGGAATAAGCCTGTATACCACAAGAGTATTACTCGAACAATTAGGTGTTTCGGATTATGGTATTTATAACCTGGTTTCGGGAGTGGTGGCTATGTTATCGTTTCTGAACACGGCAATGACGACTTCTACCCAACGTTATTTGTCATTTTCTCAGGGAAAAGGAGATGTTGAAATGCAAAAGAATGTATTCAGTGAAAGTTTGCGGTTACATTTTTTTGTCGGAATAGTAATTGTTATATTTCTGGAGATTGCCGGATTATTTTTGTTCGGAGGCTTCCTGAATATCCCGGAAGAACGGATGCTTACTGCTAAAGCCATTTACCATTTTCTTGCGGTATCGGTGTTTTTTACGGTGTTGGCTGTTCCTTATACGGCAGCTCTGACTGCACGGGAAAATATGTTGTGGATAGCAATCGTCAATACCGCGGAAACATTATTGAGATTGGTAGCAACCTTACTGCTTTTTATTGCAACGGGAGATAAATTGATTTATTTTGGATTATACTCCGCTTTGATTACCGTAGTCTCATTTGTTTTATATGTTGTCTATTGTACAAAGAAATACCGGGAATGTCATTTCGATAACCGGAGTAGAAAAAAAGATTTGTTGAAAGAACTCAGCTCTTTCGCAGGATGGAATATATTCGGGGCTCTCTGTGGTACTGCCCGGATGCAGGGCCTGGCCGTCATTCTGAATTTATTCTTCGGAACGGTCATTAATGCAGCTTATGGTGTGGCCAACCAACTTTCGCTTCAATTAAACTTTTTCTCGGCGACTTTACTCCGTACGATCAATCCACAGATCATGAAGAGTGAGGGTGCTAATAATCGTCAACGGATGTTGCGATTATCAATGATAGCCGGGAAATTTTCATTTTTTCTGTTGGCTGTATTTGCCATTCCCTGTATCTTTGAAATGCCCCGGTTATTGATATTCTGGCTGAAAGAAGTCCCCGAATATACTGCTGTCTTTTGTTCGTTGATACTGGTTACTATCCTCATCAATCAATTGACAGTGGGACTGCAGTCTTCTTTTCAGGCTATAGGGAAAATAAAGGTATACCAGTTGTTGGTTGGTACTCTTTTATTACTGAACCTCCCTATCGCTTATTTTTTATTGAAAGCGGGAAATCCTCCGTACATTGTGTTGGTCAGTTACTTGTTGATTGAGTCTTCTGCTTGTGTGATGAGGTTGTTATTGGCAAAGAAAATGGCAGGACTTTCAATCCGGGAATATTTTG
>JAITTA010000032.1 GCA_031287395.1 Dysgonamonadaceae bacterium
TAAGTGGTATGCGGAAAACGGGATTACCGGAATTGTTATGAAATACCGCTTACCCAATGGTCATCACGAAATTCCCTTAAAAGATGTTCAAGAAGCCATGCGAATCATACGTACCAGAGCGTCGGAATGGAATATCAACCCGGGCAAGATAGGAATCTCCGGATTTTCGGCAGGCGGGCATCTGGCATCGACCCTTTTGACACATTTCGACGAGTCTTCCCGTCCTGATTTCGGCATCCTGTTTTATCCGGTAATCTCTTTCGGAGAAATCAATACCCATATAGGGTCCCGGAAAAATCTTTTAGGACTCAACGAAAAAAACCAGGAATTAATCGATTATTATTCCAACGAAAAACAAATCAAGGAAAATACTCCTCCAACGATTCTTTTATTGAGTGATGACGATAAAGCGGTCGTTCCCGAAAACAGTATCTTATTTTACAGGGGACTGAAAGAAAAAAAAATTCCTGCTTGCATGCATGTATTTCCTATCGGCGGGCACGGATGGGGATTCAACAAAAATTTCCGTTATCACGAACAAATGAAAAACCTGATATTGGAATGGTTGGAACAATAGTGAAAATAACCTTTATTAACATCACATTTTTTGATTGTCTAAAAATTTAGTCGTATTTTTGCAGAAAATAAACATCAAATATTTATGAAAAAGATTTTGATTTTTCTGCTATTATTATTCTCATTTCAAGCTCCGGCGCAGATTATTTTCAACAATGGAGGAACAGCATCCGCTCCTCAGGAAACATTAGACACGGCAATTGTTAAGATCGGGTATTCCGCTTTTTCGGTTCCGGATACCTTAAACCGGAAGAAAGTAATTGAAGATTATCTGATATTGGAAATCGGCCCCAAATACTCCAAGTATTACAGTGAAAACGTTCGCCGGAGGGATTCTTTAATGCGCAATATGATAGAACGCGCAGGTTCTAATATCACAAATATCAATTTTGATGCCGATTTCTTCAAATCCAATAACATCAAACCGGGAGGTGACGGAAACGTCATTACCAAAAAACTGACTGAGAACAAATTGATTTTTACAGGAAAAATCGCTAATAACGATTATGAATATGAAGAACCGCTCAATGAAATGCAATGGCAAATAGAACCCGATACCATGACTTTCCTATCGTATTTGTGCCAGAAAGCAACCCTCAACTTCAGGGGAAGACAGTACGAAGCCTGGTTCACATACGATATTCCCATTTTCAACGGACCATGGAAATTTCACGGATTACCGGGACTAATCCTGAAAATATCAGACAATAAAAATGAGTACCGATTCGAATGTAACGAGATTTCGTATCAGATCTCTCCTATTACTTTTGAAAAGAATAACTACATCAAAGCATCACGAGAAGATTTTCTGAAACTTCAAAAAAAGTTCAACGACAATCCGCTTGAATCTCTTAAAGGTTCAATGCCCGGCACCAATATAAAAATGATAGTAAAAGGATCCGACGGACAACCTATCGATATGGAAAAATTCAAAAGACCATACAATCCGATTGAATTAAATTAAACAATCATATGAAGAATTTACTGTTTACAATCATTTTCAGTTGTTGTATATTCTTTCCGCCATTCTCTCAGGTTGTCGTAACTGCGCAGGGAAACATGCAAGACCTGAAAAAAAACGATGCCGATAAAAAAAACGATGTCGATAAATCTTTTGATGCAACAATCAAATGTTATTATACTTTTTCTCAAACGAATGAGAAAAAGGAAGTACATACAGATACCATGGCGCTCCTGATCGGAGATACCAAATCAAAATTTTTTAATCCCGCCAGACAAATCCGGGACTCGATCTTTTCTTCGATTATCGGAAACATCAATCCAAGCACTATTCAAAGTATCAGTGTCATGAAAGGCGACGATCTGGCCGAAAGACCGGGGAATGTTTCCGTCGCGGATTTCAATGACGGGGAAAGCTATCAGATTTTCAAATACCGCACGACCGGGACCTTGACTTTCATCGATTATACAGATATGATGTCGGGAAGCTACGAATACAAAGACAAATTTGAAAGTTCATCCTGGCAAATGGTTCAGGATACGGCATCCCTACTGGGTTACCCTTGCCAGAAAGCAACAATAGACTTCCGGGGAAGGGAATTCATTGCATGGTTCAGTACAGATATCCCGGTCAACGACGGACCCTGGAAATTTATGGGGTTACCCGGACTGATCCTGAAAATACACGATACCGGAAATATTTTTTGTTTCGAACTCATCGGAATTGAACACATAAACCCTCCCATTCCGGTACAGATCCCCAAAGCCCGTTACGATTGCAATCGCAGTGAACTCGAAAAGTTAAAAAAGAAACAGAGCAAAAGCATGCAAATCAATGTGAATGGGGGGAATATCGTTATATCTTCCTCTAAAGAGACCCTCCACTACAATCCAATCGAATTAGATCATTAAATGCCAATTATGTTGAAGTATTTTTATATTACAATATTCCTAATTCCCACTTCCATTGCTTTTTCTCAAACAGAAATTAAGGGGTTTATCACCGGTAACGAAAATGGCAAAGCCTTAGGTGGCATAAGCGTTGCCGTGCAGGAACACGGAACATCCGGAATGCTCAGCTATGTTATTACCGACGACAAAGGCAGTTACAAATTGAACTTCAAAAGCACTTCAGACAGTGTATTAATCAGTCTTACCGGATTCAACATAAAAAAAGAAATCCACCGGATACAAAACCGGTCACAAACTCTTGATTTCAAATTGTCGGCACAAGCTATCAATTTGAAAGAGGTCAAAATTACACCGCCCAAAATCCGTCAGATAGGAGATACCCTGAATTACTTGGTGGACGGATACCTGGACCCTAACGATCGTTCCATCGGAGATGTTCTTAAAAAAATGCCCGGAATCGAAGTCAAAAAAAACGGCGCCATATTGGTCAACAATAAACCGATTAACAAATTCTACATCGAAAACATGGATTTGTTACAAGGGCGTTACGGAATAGCGACCAATAATATCAACGCCAAAGACGTTGCATCGGTGCAGGTTCTCGAAAATCACCAGCCGATCAAAGCGCTGAGAAACAAAGTCTGGTCGGACGAAGCGGCTATTAACCTGAAACTGAAAGATTCGGCTAAAGGAACCTTAACGGCAAACGGGATGCTGGGTGCAGGCTTATCACCCTTTCTTTGGAATAACGAACTTTTTTCCATGTATTTTGCCAAAGGCAGGCAAAATGTAAATACTTACAAAGGGAATAATTCGGGAGATGATGTTTCGCAGGAACTCACTTCATTCTATTCAAATGACGCCAACCGGTTGAGCGACTATAGCTGGATGACCGTACAATCGCCCTCTTCCCCAGCTATCAGCCAGAAACGATACTTATTCAATAGAGCCAATTCGCTTTCTGTGAACAACCTGTGGAGCCTCGGAAAAGACTTTCAACTCAATGCCAATATCAATTATCTCAACGATCGACAGGAAAAAGACAGTTATTCCCGGTCCACCTATTACCTCCCGGGCGACAGTTTACTCACCATCGAAGAAAAACTGAGTTCAAAATCCCATGTCAACCAAGCCGAAGCCGAAATACAACTCAACAGCAACAATGACAAATTTTATCTCAATAATCTCCTCAAAATCAGCGGAAAATGGAATTCAACGGACGGAAACGTCTTGAGTGCCGCCGATACCATCGACCAACACTTGGATCATCCTTCTTACAAACTAACCAACACGTTTCAATGGGTACAAAACAAATCCAATTCAACCCTGGAAGTCTATTCTTTCAACGGGTATTCGCGGATTCCCCAATCACTGAAGATACATCCCGTACTATATGCCGATCTCTTCGAACCGGACAGAGATTGGTCTTCTATGCAACAGAATTTGACAAGGAATATTTTCCAAAGTCACAATTATATCTCGTGGCAAACACAAACCGGGAAATGGAAACAAAACTACAGGATGACATTGAAAGCCGAAATACAACACCTGGATTCGGAATTATTTTCCGAAACACAAAATGGCGGCAGGATCAATACGCCGGACTCGCTACGGAACGATTTACAGTGGAACAGGTATGAATGGATATTCACCCCTTTATACACCTATCAGCATCATCGATTCCGGGCTTCTATGAGTTTCCCTGTGAGTTATAATTTGTTACACATGAATGACCGGATTTTTTCCGGAAAGCAAAATCATACCAGATTGTTTTTCAATCCTGCCGTAAATCTGAAATACGAATTCGATGCTTATTGGGATGCCTACGCGACGGCATCATACAATAACAAACCGGGAGAAATTGACAACGGCTACGCAGGATACATCATGCGATCATACCGAAACCTGCTACGCAACGATGGAAATTTATTAGAACAGCAGTCTCAGAGTTACAACGCATCTCTCAATTACAAGAATCCGATTCATGCCTTCTTCGGGAACTTGAGGGCCGGTTATTTCAATACAAAATCCAATCTGCTTTTCGGTAGCGACTACCATGGGATCCTGAGCGTGCGTCAAACACGATCAATACCCAATCATACCGAAGGCTTTCACGTGGAAGAATACCTGAGTAAGGGTATCGATGCCATAGCCTCTACAATTACATTGGGAACTTCCTTTAATAATTCCCAATCTGCGCAAATCATCCAGAATGAAATAATCCGGTATAAAAACAACAGTTACCAGATATCTCCGGGGATCTCCACAAGAATCCGCTCCTGGTCGAGCTTCTCATACCGGTTTACCTTCACTGAGAATACAAACAAAGTACAAAACGATGTCAGTAACTTCAAACCGATACGTACAACTTCACAGGACGCACGGCTGAATCTTTTCCCTCTTAAAAGATTGACAATTAATTTAGGATATGAATATTTCTACAACAGTGCGATTGCTTCAGGAAACCGGACCATGACATTTCTGGACGCCGGAGCAAAATACAAATGGAAAGAACTGGAATTTATTCTCTCCTACACTAACATCCTGAACGCCAAAGAGTATGTATCGGCTTCTTACAGCGACATCAGTACTTATTACTATGCCTATGACCTGCGCCCGGCTGAAATATTGTTAAAAGTACGCTTCAAAATCAAAGGGAAGTGATTGGATAATGAATCAATTTTTATACCTTTGCCCTTAATTTGAAAAAGATCAATGTGTTTCGCATAAAAAGGCTGTATTCATTTGTTCTTGAAGCGTTTCTGCCGTTACTACTGGCAACATTCGGCGTTTGCCTCTTCATCATGCTGATGCAATTCCTCTGGAAATACGTGGAGGATTTGGTCGGAAAGGGGATTGAAATGTCGATACTGGCTGAAATGTTCTTTTATGTAGCTTTGTACCTGATCCCAACGACACTACCCCTGGCCATACTACTGGCATCCCTGATGACATTCGGGAATCTGGGAGAGCATTTTGAGCTTCTCGCCATGAAAGCAGCCGGAGTTTCGCTACTCCGGATCATGCGCCCTATCATGATACTCCTCCTCTTCGTGGCCGGAGGATCGTTCCTGTTTCAGAACAATATTGTTCCGGATACACAGGCTAAAATGTGGACAATGCTGTCTTCCATTAAAAACCAAAAACCGGAGTTGAACATCCCTGAAGGTTCTTTTTACAAAGAAATACCCGGATATAATGTTTATGTAAAGCATAAAGACAATAACAGCGGAATGATGCGGGACATGACGATTTACGATTTTTCAAACGGATTTGAAAATGCATCGGTCACGGTAGCCGACTCGGGAAAATTGAAAACGTCGAAAAACAAACTTTTCTTCATCCTGACCCTTTACAATGGAGAAACGTTTGAAAACTACGAAAAAGAAGGATCCCGACGTTCTCCTGATGAAAAAATCCCTTATCGCAGGGAAACGTTCACCAAAAAAGAAGCGCTCATAAAATTCGATTCCAATCTCAATATGAGTGACGAATCAATTTTCCAGAACAGGGAAATCAGTCGCGGCATGAACCAGTTGCTATCTTTTCTGGATTCGACCAAAACGCTGACCGACAGCATTAATGCCTCAACTAAAATCTATTTTAAAGATCGAGTCTATTACAATACATTCAGGGAGATGCCAAACAAGGACCTTCCTTCTTCCATAAGCGATAAATCCCGGGACACTCTCAAAATTACCGACTGGGATGAATACTTCAAGGCTAAAAACCCGAACAGCAAAAAAAGCATGATAGAACGGGCAAAAAGTAAAGTCGAGTCTTTCAGAAACGACTACAATCTGGACTATTTCCAACAAACAGATCGTCTGATAAAGATCCGGCAACATAAAATGGAAATCCATAAACGGTTTGCCCTTTCCATTGCATGTATTCTTTTTTTCTTTATCGGAGGACCTCTCGGGGCAATTGTACGGAAAGGAGGACTCGGAATGCCGGCAGTGTTGTCGGTATTCCTGTTCATTTCATACTATACAATCGATATTTTCGGGTTGAAGATGGCCCGTCAGGAGATATGGCCGGTTTGGCAGGGAATGTGGCTCAGTACATTTGTTCTTGCTTTTCTGGGTATTTTCCTTACTTACAAAGCCGTCAATGACTCGGTCATGATGAATCCCGATGCATGGAAAGATTTCTTCCGGAGATTCTTCGGCAAACGGGAAGTGCGTATTTACCAGCGAAAAGAAGTAATCATTACCCCCCCCGATTATGAAAAAGATTTGAAGGATATCCGGGAACTGAACGAAAAATGCATCCTGTATCTGGAAAATCATAAAAATTGGCTGTGTTACAGCTTTTTCTGGAAAAACGGATTCAAAGACGCCGATTTACAGTCAATAATAAATCTGAAAGAAGCAATTATCGATGACTTGAGGAATTCCACAGAAAACCTGATTCTGGGGAAATTAATGGATTATCCTATCATCAAACGCGGCTATCCGGATTTCCTTGATAAACCGGTAATCAGGAAAGCCTGCGGCATCTTATTCCCTATCGGAATTATTATTTACCTGATCAGCATTTATAAACAGAAATACATCAAACAGGATGTAAGGACAATCATAAGAGTGAATAAAGATTTAATGAATGAATTATGTTCAAACTAAACACCATAGAAGAAGCAATTACCGACTTCCGCGAGGGAAAATTTCTCATTGTCGTGGACGACGAAGACCGTGAAAACGAAGGCGATTTCATCATTGCTGCGGAAAAAATAACCCCTGAAAAAGTGAACTTCATGCTTACACACGGCCGGGGATTGCTTTGTGCCCCGATTACGGAGGAACGTTGCGAAGAGCTGGAACTGGAAATGCAAACCTCACGCAATACTTCCGCTTATGATACCCCTTTTACGGTTACGGTTGATAAAGTGGGAGGCGGCTGTACTACAGGAGTCTCGATGTATGATCGTGCCGAAACCATCAAAGCGCTCGCCGACCCGAATACCCAAGTGACCGATCTGGCCCGTCCCGGACACATAAGCCCACTCCGTGCACGCACACGGGGAGTCTTGCGAAGAGCAGGGCATACGGAAGCCACCGTCGATATAGCCCGGCTAGCCGGTTTATACCCGGCCGGAGCGCTGATCGAGATCATCAACGAAGACGGCACCATGGCCAGGCTACCGGAACTCGTGAAGGTAGCAAAAAAATTCGGGATCAAAATCGTTACTATAAAAGACTTGATTGAATACAGGCTTCGGAATGAGTCCCTTGTGGAAAAAGGAGAAACGGTGAACATGCCTACCCAATACGGGTACTTCAGGTTAACTCCTTTCCTCCAGAAATCCAACGGTTTGGAACACATTGCCCTGGTCAAAGGAGAATGGAAACCGGAGGAATCTGTAATGGTGCGTATGCACTCGTCCTGCGCTACCGGGGATATCTTCGGTTCCATGCGTTGCGAATGCGGAGAACAATTGCACCAGGCTATGGAAATGATCGAGAAGGAAGGAAAAGGAGCCGTCGTATACCTGAATCAGGAGGGCCGTGGAATCGGCCTGATGGAAAAAATGCGTGCCTACAAACTGCAGGAAGAAGGACTGGACACTGTAGAAGCCAATATTCACCTTGGGCATGCTCCCGACGAAAGGGATTATGGAGTCGGAGCTCAAATACTACGGGAGATCGGAGTTCACAATATCCGGTTAATCACCAATAATCCCGTCAAACGGGTTGCACTGGAAGGTTACGGCCTGAAAATCATCGAAAATATCCCGATCGAAATCCAAGCAAACCCCTACAACCAGTTCTACATGCATACAAAAAAAGAACGGATGGGACATGTACTTAAAAATGTAAAATAAAAAAATGAAGAAAGTACCCGGATTTATTTCTTCATTTCTTTCATTCTTTTCATTAATTTCATTAATTTTGTAAATTTAATTCAAGTAATCCTTTCAAAATATTATATCATGTTGCAAGTTTCCGAACGTTTAGCAGCCTTGTCTCCTTCCGAGACCCTGGCGATGTCCCAGAAAAGTAATGAACTTAAAGCTCAGGGAATTGATGTCATCAACCTCAGTGTCGGAGAACCTGATTTCTTTACTCCCGACCACATCAAAGCCGCAGCCCATAAGGCTATTGACGAAAATTATTCGTTCTATTCACCGGTTCCGGGATATCCGGCGTTGAAAAATGCCATTGTCGCAAAACTAAAGAAAGAAAATAATCTGGATTATAAATCGGAACAAATTGTTTGTTCAAACGGAGGTAAACAATCGGTCTGTAACGTCATCTTATCGGTTGTAGGCCCCGGCGACGAAGTCATAGTACCTGCTCCGTATTGGGTCAGTTACGTAGAAATGGTAAAACTGGCGGAAGGTACCAATGTTATTGTCCAGGCAGGTATCGAACAAAATTTCAAGATTAACGCAACTCAATTGGAAGCCGCTATTACTCCGAAAACAAAAGCAATCATTCTTTGTTCCCCATCCAATCCTACCGGAAGCGTTTATTCTCGCGACGAATTAAAAGCTTTGGCCGGTGTATTGGAGAAACACCCGGAAATTATCATCATCTCGGATGAAATATACGAACACATCAACTACGTTGGAAAACATGAAAGCATTGCCCAATTCGGGAACATACAAGATCGCGTTGTCATAATCAACGGAGTATCAAAAGGTTATGCTATGACCGGTTGGCGTATCGGTTGGATAGCAGCTCCCCAATGGATCGCTTCGGCATGCAATAAATTACAGGGACAATACACTTCCGGTCCGAATTCGGTAGCTCAAAAAGCAGCAGAAGCAGCTTATACCGGAAGCCAGGAATGTGTTGAAACGATGCGTACAGCTTTCGAACGCCGCCGGAACCTGATGGTTGAACTGGGAAAAGAAATACCGGGATTCAGGGTGAATAAGCCTGAAGGGGCTTTCTACCTGTTCCCGGATTGTAGTTCCTATTTCGGAAAATCATACAAAAATAAAAAAATCGAAAATTCAGCCGATCTAGCCATGTACTTACTCGAAGAAGGACATGTCGCCTGTGTCGGAGGAGTGGCTTTCGGAGCGCCCGAATGCATTCGCTTTTCTTATGCCACATCCGACAAAAACCTGAAAGAAGCTATGAGCCGGGTTAAAGTAGCGCTGGCTAAATTGGTATAATTCAAACAAAATGTTTAAATTTGCGAAATATTAAGCAATGATTATGTCCGTACAAAAAAAAATAAAGAATGCTCTTGTCTCGGTATATCACAAAGACGGTTTAAATGAAATTCTGACCAAATTACATCAGGAAGGTGTTTCTTTTATTTCAACAGGAGGAACACAGGAATTCATAGAATCTCTAGGATACCCTTGCCTGCCGGTCGAAGGATTAACCGGATATCCTTCTATCCTGGGAGGTAGAGTTAAAACCCTTCATCCGAAAGTATTCGGAGGAATTCTCACTCGTCGCGACAACGAGTCGGACATCAGGCAGATAAAAGAATACGCAATACCGGAAATCGATCTGGTCATCGTAGATCTCTATCCGTTCAAGGAAACAGTCGCTTCGGAAGCAAAAGAACAGGCTATTATAGAAAAAATCGACATCGGCGGAATTTCATTAATTCGTGCCGCGGCTAAAAACTTCAGGGATGTTCTGATTGTCGCCGGCAAAGATCAATATGCCCCTCTCTACGACTTACTCTGTGAAAAAGGAGCCGAAAGTACTCTGGAAGAACGAAAATGGTTCGCAAAAGAAGCATTTGCCGTATCTTCGGGTTACGACTCAGCGATATTCAACTATTTCGACGACAACTCAGGGTCCGTATTCCGTTGTGCTATGGATAATCCCAAATCTTTGCGCTACGGAGAAAACCCCCATCAAAAAGGAATATTTTACGGAAACTTCGAATCGGTATTCGAACAATTGCAAGGCAAGGAAATCTCTTACAATAATCTTTTGGACATCGATGCTGCCGTTACTCTGATATCGGAATTCAGTGAGATAACATTTGCCGTACTAAAGCATAACAATGCCTGTGGAATAGCCTCCCGGCCGACTGTGTTGCAAGCCTGGACCGATGCATTGGCAGGAGATCCCGTTTCGGCTTTCGGAGGAGTCCTGATCACCAATGGCGTCATTGACAAAGCCGCAGCAGAAGAAATCAACAAGATTTTCTTCGAAGTAATCATTGCCCCGGATTATGATACGGATGCGCTGGAAATTCTGATGCAAAAGAAAAACCGGATCATTCTGATCCAGAAAACAAATATTCAAAATCCTTTGCAATTCCGATCATTGCTGAATGGAGTGCTGGCTCAGGATAAAGATTTAAGTATCCAAACAGAAACCGATTTAAAAACAGTGACCATTAAAAAACCGTCATCCAAAGAGATTGAAGATTTATTGTTTGCCAATAAACTGGTTAAAAACACCAAATCGAATGCAATCATTCTGGCTAAAAACAGACAACTATGTGCCGGCGGAGTCGGCCAGACTTCCCGTGTCGACGCCCTGAAACAAGCAATCGAAAAAGCAACGTCCTTCGGTTTTGACCTGCAGGGTGCTGTCATGGCCTCAGATGCATTTTTTCCGTTTCCCGACTGCGTGGAATTAGCCTGCAAGGCCGGTATCACAGCGGTTATTCAACCGGGAGGCTCTATTAAGGATGAACTTTCAATTGAATATTGTAATCAACAGAATATCTCAATGGTCATGACCGGTATAAGACACTTTAAACATTAATTAACATGGGATTATTTTCTTTTACGCAAGAAATAGCAATTGACCTCGGAACTGCAAACACAATTATCATATCAAATGGTAAAATTGTTGTGGATGAACCTTCCGTTGTCGCCTTGGACCGCAGAACAGACAAATTGCTGGCTATTGGAGAAAAAGCCAGGCAAATGCATGGGAAAACACATGAAAACATCAAGACTATCCGCCCCTTGAGAGACGGTGTGATTGCCGACTTCTACGCGGCAGAACAAATGATCCGAGGAATGATTAAAATGATTAACAGCGGAAACCGGTTGTTTTCTCCCTCGCTCAGGATAGTTATTTGTATTCCTTCGGGAAGTACCGAAGTGGAAATCAGAGCAGTACGAGATTCCGCGGAACACGCAGGCGGACGGGATGTTTATATGATCTACGAACCGATGGCTGCCGCCGTGGGAATAGGTCTCGATGTAGAAGCTCCCGAAGGAAACATGATTGTCGATATTGGCGGAGGAACTACCGAAATCGCCGTCATATCCCTGGGTGGTATCGTTTCCAATAAATCAATCCGTATTGCAGGGGATGATCTGACCGCAGACATTATTGAATACATGGGACGACAACACAACATGAGAGTAGGAGAAAGAACGGCCGAACTGATAAAAATCAATGTAGGTTCCGCAATGGTTAATCTTTCGAATCCCCCGGAAGACTACATCGTTTACGGCCCGAACAGAATGACTGCCCTGCCGATGGAAGTCCCGGTCTCTTATCAGGAAATTGCGCACTGCCTGGATAAATCGGTTTCGAAAATAGAAACTGCCGTCCTCAGCGCTTTGGAACAAACCCCTCCCGAACTTTATGCCGATATTGTCAGAAATGGAATTTACCTTGCCGGAGGAGGTGCCTTGCTGAAAGGTTTGGATCAACGGTTGACCGAAAAAATCAATATCCCGTTCCACATAGCTGACGATCCCTTACATGCTGTAGCCAAAGGAACCGGTATCGCACTAAAGAACATCAATAAGTTTAATTTCTTAATAAGATAGTTAAAAGTTACTTACAAATTCCAGAATGAGGAATCTGATTCATTTTATACTCAAAAATACACATTGGCTATTATTCCTGTTTCTGATGTTTATTTCAACCTTATTGATGGTCAATAACAATGAATATCAGCGCAGTAAATACCTGACATTTGAGAATGAAATCGTAGGAAAAGTCTATTCCGTTGCGGACGGTATCAGTTCTTACATCGGACTCAGAACTACGAACCGGAAACTGATGCAATACATATCTTCATTAGAAACAAATATACAAGTTCTTGAATATCAACTAAAAGAATCAAACTTAAAACTGGATACAACTCTGATTTTATCCGATTCAACGATTTTGCCTTTCGAGTTTATCCCGGCCAGAATTTTAAACAAGAATATCTCAAGTACCGAAAATTATATTACACTGAACAAAGGAAGTAACCATGGAGTAGAATCCGATATGGGAGTACTGGGAACACCAACAGGGGGTGTGGTTGGAGTGATCTGGAAAGTCTCTCCTAATTTTTCTGTTGTCATTCCCGTATTGAACTCCAAATTCAGGCTCAGTTGTAAAATTAAAGGGAATAACTACCCCGGCCCTCTGGTATGGGACCGCCGGGATATACGTTATGCCACGCTCGAAGAACTCCCAAGACATGTGGAAACGCATGCCGGCGATACGGTCGTTACCAGTGGAAATTCAGCTATTTTCCCGGAAGGAATCCCGGTGGGAACCGTAGATGAAACACGCAAACAAAAAAATGATAATTTCAACTCTATAAAAGTAAGATTACTTACTGATATCGGAGACATCGACCACGTGTTGGTCGTCAAAAATAATTTCAGAGAGGAGCAATTAAAATTAGAAAAAGAAACCGAAAATGTCAATTAAATGGATCGGCCGAATATCGCTGTTTTTATTCCTCGTACTCCTTCAGGTATGGGTATTTAATCAGGTCCATATGTTCGGAATTGCAACTCCCCTGACCTATCTGTACTTCATCCTTCTGTTGCCTTCCTCTACGAATCGTAACCTTTTAATATTCCTGGGATTCATTCTGGGACTTTCCATCGATTTTTTTTCATATACATTGGGAATACATGCCATGGCTTCTACCATAGCCGGATTTTCAAGGAATTATTCTCTCAAATTATTTTCTCCAAGAGACATGCCCAACGAGTACAACCCTTCCGTCAGATCCTTCGGATTCGAAGTGTTTCTGAAATATTCGGGTTTCATCATCCTTTTACATCACGTGGTCTATTTCACCGTAGAGTCCTTATCTTTATTTGATCCGCTGAGTGTACTCATGAGAATTGCAGGAAGTTTTCTCCTTACAATGGCGGTGATTCTTGCATTTGAAGGTATTAATTCCGATATTCTAAAAAAATGATCATGCAACAGTTCAATCCGGATTCCAGAAAATACCTGATCATTGGAGGCATTTGTGCAATTATATTCATTTACCTTGTCCAATTGTTTTACATCCAGGTCATCAAAGACGATTATAAGATCATGGCCGACAACAACGCTTTCCTGAAAAAAACACTTTATCCGTCCCGCGGGATGCTTTATGACAGGAACGGAAAATTACTGGTATTCAATCAACCGGCTTATGACCTGACAATAGTCATGAAAGAAGTCCGGCCTTTTGATACCCTGAAATTTTGCAATATTGTTAACATATCCAAAGAATACCTGATAAAATGTCTGGAAGATATAAAAAACCGAAGAATCAACCCGGGATATTCGCCTTATTTGCCACAAACCATATTAACACAACTCGGAGAAAAAGAATTTGGAATTTTACAGGAATTTTTATACAAATTTCCGGGATTTTATATCCAAAGTCAGCCCGTCAGAAAATACAATTATCCCCACGCAGCCCATTTACTCGGATACATGCAAATAGTCGACCGCCAGAATATTTTCGACGATAATTACTATTCCATGAGAGATTATATCGGAAAATCCGGCGTGGAACGTTCTTACGAATCGGTTCTCCGGGGAGAAAAAGGGGTAGAAGTGTTGTTAAGAGACTCCCATGGACGTATCAAAGGAAAATATGAAAACGGGATATACGACCGGAAACCGGTTTCCGGTAAAGACCTGATACTCTCAATTGACATAGAATTGCAAAAATACGGGGAAGAATTGATGCAGAACAAGATGGGAACGATTGTAATGATAGAACCTTCAACCGGTGAAATATTGTGTATGGTGATCAAACCGGATTATGATCCTGCTTTATTTGTAGGACGCCAGTTCCGTGAAAATTACACGCACTTGTTGAACAACCCTGAAAAACCATTGTTTAACAGGGCCTTAAGTGCTATGTACCCTCCAGGTTCGACATTTAAAGCCGCCCAGGGACTTGTTTTCCTGGAAGAAAATATCATTACTCCTCAAACAATGTTCACCTGTTACCACGGATTCCCATTGGGAAATGGTCGTCTCAGATGCCACGGACACGAATCTCCTCTTTCTTTGTCTCCAGCCATTGGAACATCCTGCAATTCTTATTTTTGCTGGGGTATAAAATCGATGCTGGAAAACAAGAAATACGGAGGAACCGGTAACGCCATTAACCGTTGGCATGATTGTATGGTCAATTTAGGACTCGGACGCAAACTGGGAATCGACTTGCCCGGTGAAAAAGGAGGATTTATACCCAATGCACAATACTATAATAAAAAATACAAAAACCGGTGGAACGCCTTTACAGTTATATCTATAGCTATCGGACAAGGAGAAGTGCTGACAACTCCGGTTCAAATTTGCAACATGGCATCCCAGATAGCTAACAGAGGATATTTTTATACTCCTCACGTAGTAAAAAATATAAAAAACGGCGAATTGGATACAACCTACACAAAAAGGCATTATACAGGGGTCAGTCGCCTCATGTATGATCCTGTAATAGATGGACTTCGTCTGGCGGTAACGAATGGAACTTGCTGGGGAGCCTGGATTCCGGACATCGAAGTCTGCGGAAAAACCGGTACAGCCCAGAATCCGGATAAAGACCATTCTATTTTCATGGGATTTGCTCCTAAAGATAACCCGCAGGTTGCCATAGCCGTTTACGTCGAAAACGGGGGATATGGTTCCGAATTCGCAGTACCTATAGGCAGATTGATGATTGAAAAATACTTGCGCGGAGGAAGTATTGCCGAATACAGCAAGTGGTTTGAATACAATGTAAAAAACAACATACCAGCAGGACGACGAAATGCCATACAGGAGGATTAACATATGGAAAACAATTGACTGGTGGACCATCGGCCTGTTTTTTATCCTGATAATTGCAGGATGGCTAAGTATCTATGGCGCCAGTTATGATTTCGACCGGGTAGGGATATTCGATATCACAGGTAGAGCCGGAAACCAGCTTCTATGGATATTAATCTCTGTGGTCGTGGGCTTCAGCATTATCATGGTCGAAAACGACTGGTACGACATTTTTGCGTACTGGATTTACGGATTCATTATCGTTCTGTTAATTGCTACCATATTTTTGGCCCCCGACATCAAAGGATCCCGTTCCTGGTTAGTATTAGGACCTCTAAACCTTCAACCTGCAGAATTTTCTAAGTTTGCAACGGCTTTGGCCCTGTCCAAATTTATGAACCAATATAAATTCAAACTGATGGACTGGAAAAACTTTGGAATCGTACTGGCCTTGATCGCAACCCCGATGCTATTAACCCTGATGCAGCACGAAACCGGTTCCGCTCTGGTTATCCTGGCTTTCTTCATCGTGCTCTACCGGGAAGGAATGCCTGGTACTTTTCTCTTTATCGGATTTTGTTCCATCCTTTTCTTTACTCTGAATATCAAATATGCCGACCTCATGCTCGGAGAAACTGTGGTCGGTGAGATCATCGTTTTATTACTCATTATAGGAATTGTTACGGGTTGGGTATACAAAGTGAAAAAAGACAAAACTCTGGAAAAATATGCTTTGATAGGCGTATTGAGTCTTCTTTCGATTGCTACAGTCATATATGCATTCCATCCCTATAATCTGACCATTGCAGCCTTTTCAATACTTGGCCTCCTATTCTTATTCCTGATTGGCCTGGCCGTTAAATACTGGCTAAGGGACTATCTGTTCATCGCATTTTTTGCATTATTCTCCGTGGGTTTCCTTTTTTCCGTTGACTACTTTTTTAATAAAGTGTTGGAACCTCACCAAAAAACAAGAATTCAAGTGACTTTAGGGGTAAAAGATGACCCTATTGGGGCCGGATACAACGTCAAACAATCCAAAATAGCTATCGGCTCCGGAGGATTCTGGGGTAAAGGTTATCTTAACGGAACACAAACCAAGCTGAAATATGTACCCGAACAGGATACCGATTTCATTTTCTGCACAGTTGGTGAAGAAAAAGGATTTTTGGGAACTTCCATCGTTCTGACCCTGTTTTTAACCCTAATTATCCGGTTGATTTTTCTTGCAGAAAGACAGCGATCAACATTTAACCGCATCTATGGTTACAGCGTAGCATCCATCATCTTTTTCCACGTTGCTGTAAATATAGGCATGGTTATTGGAATCACCCCTGTAATCGGGATTCCTCTACCCTTTTTCAGCTACGGAGGTTCTTCCCTGTTAGCTTTCACTATTCTATTGTTTATTTTCCTCCGTTTAGATGCCGGAAGAAGTGAACGACTTTGATATTTTGGCACAATTTTTCAATTTTTCAAAATAATATTATATATTTGTCATTCATTTTATTTAACAAAACCCTTAACAAAAATGGAACATTTTACGGTTCATTCGAAATACCTGAATCCGTTGACGGATTTCGGATTTCACAAGTTGTTCAGGGCTGCGGAGATAGCCCGGTTTACACCAAAAGAGATGGAAAAGTACAATAAAAGTATATTGGAATACAGTGATGTCCGGGATGCCGTGGAATATGCCAGGGAAACCGGCAGGGAAGAAGGCAGGGAAGAAGGTGTCGAACAGGAAAAAATCCTCATAGCCCGGAAATGCATGGAAAAGAACAGGCCCATTGACGACATTATAGACCTCACGGGATTATCCGAAAAGCAAATTCTGGATTTAAAGAAAAAACGTTAACCCGTTAGGTGATTCTTACGATTGCCCTGGAATTTTTGGCACGATTTTTTCTGTTTCTAGGAAAAAATAGTTACATTTGCCGAGATTTACACAACATAATCCATGCAACAAACTTTTTCTTATAACTTAAATTTGATTTTAACAAAATTTAACACATTGAATTTTGTTGATTCGTCATTTATGTTAGAGAGAGAGAGAGAGAGAGAGAGAGA
>JAITTA010000066.1 GCA_031287395.1 Dysgonamonadaceae bacterium
GAGCGTAAAAGTCAAGTCGAAATCGGCAGTAATCAGCTGATTTTCATTGAGCGAATTGTTGCGTACTGCCAGCGAAGCCAGCGGATTCACAATCTCGCGCATGTTAATGACATTGTAAACTCTGCCGTCTTTGGCCGTAACATATTTCGGATACACCGTTTTATAATGTTCAATTTCCGCCGGATCGGTTTGATATACCTGTTCGGTAGGTGGCAACATATTCATAGAGGCTATCATACCGCCCGCTTCGCTGTTACCGAAACCGCTGCCCGATTTCGATGCGGTGTAGCTTATTTTTGCGCCGAATTCAATTTTGTTCAGCCATGTACGCGATTTTGTATCCAACAGAATATTGGTCGTGTTGATACGCGCATTGTAGCGGTTGAAATTGGAATAGCCTTTGGCAAGCAAACCGTCATGGTCCAAAGCCGAGAACGATGCGAACAGCGTATTCTTTTCGCCGCCGCCGCTCAAAGACAATTTGTGATTAACAACCGGTGCATTGTAATAGGTCAACACATCCGTCCAGTCGGTACTTACCGGCGAGGGCGCCGGGAAATAATAATGATCGCCTCTACCCGAATTTTTGCCCATTTCATTCATGATCATCTGGTATTCTTGCGAATTCATCAAATAGGCTTTCTTTTCGGGGTTCTGCAACCCGTAAGAAAAATCATAATTGAACTGCATCTTTGAATTCGTTTTTCCGTTTTTGGTAGTTACCAGCACAACGCCGTTTGCGCCACGTGCTCCGTAAATGGCTGCCGATGCCGCATCTTTTAGAATTTCGATGGATGCAATATCGGAAGGATTCAGGTAGTTGATGCCGTTCGACGATGGCATTCCGTCAATTACATACAACGGACCGGAATCGTTTACGGTACCGATACCGCGAATGTAAATTTTTGAATCCGCACCCGGCGCTCCCGAATTAGACGTAATTTGAACGCCGGAAATTTTGCCTTTCAACGCATTCTGTACGTTGGTAGGTTTTTCCAGATCCAATTCTTCGGTAGTAACCCTGCTGATAGCCGCCGTTACCACACTCTTTTTCTGAATGCCGTAACCGATTACTATCACTTCGTCCAAGGCGCGGGTATCTTCCTCCAACACGACATCGTAAACCGTTTTTCCGGCTGTTACGACCATTTGCTTGGAAGCATAGCCCAAATAAGAAAATTGCAACTCGGATCCTACCGGAACCGTCAATTCGTAATTTCCATCCAAATCGGTAACCGTACCATTGGAAGTTCCCGTTTGTATGACACTTACTCCGATCAAGGGAGTATCGTCGACACTCGATTTGACAATGCCTCTTACTTTCACATTCGATTGAGCCATTGCCGGAAAAGCGCCTACTAACAGAAAAGAAGCAACCATGGCTACTTGTATTACAATCCTGCCTGATTGTAATTTCATCCAAGAGAATAATTTACATTTTTTGTTCATAAATAAGTAATTATGTTAAAGTAAAAACAAAGTATACATTATAATAAAGCATAAAAAAAGCCCCTACAGAGGATGATTCAGTGGGAAATAGCCTTCCATTCCTTACGGAAGGTAAATACTTCCTGCGAAGGGAAGTCTTCAGGGACCTCCTGCGTCACGGTTCCGGTAGCCGCCCATTCAGCTCCGCGCAGCAATGTTACTTGAAAACCGGTGCATTCCATAGAATAACGTAGTTCCGGATCGTTGCCCGCATGTCCCAGTACGCTGACAAAGACTTTTCCTTTTCCGTAATTCACCGTCCAAAGTACCGGTTCGTCACGTCCTACGCCATCGCTTGCCGTTTCGTAAACCGTAGCAAGTATTTTCATGTTTTGAGCAGGTCCGCGTAAACGGGCGTACAATTCATCCTTGAAATGTTCCCATACCGGCGGCAAGCCTTTCAAAACAGGATGAACCGTATCACGGTGGACGACGGTTGACGGGTGCTGCAAGCCGTGATATCCCGCCCAACCCGGCGAATAATCGTAAACCCAACGATCGTTTTTCCAGTAAACATACGGTCCGAACTTTTCATCCCGGCCGTTCCAGGCACCCAAACCAACCATTTTATTGTATTCCGGCCAATCATCCATCGGGATAATCGACGAATGGATTACAACCACTCCACCGCCTTCCGAAACAAATTTCTCAAAATCATTCCGGGTGGATTCCACCCACGTAGCGCCGCCGTAATTAATAACTACCAAATCGTATTTCCCGAAATCAGGACGGTAACTCTCCATACTTTCTCCCGTTGCCGGTGTTACAAGGATATCGACTGTAAACAAGCCGCTGTTTTCCAGAATCATTTTAACGGCTTCACTTCCGCCTTTCCACCAGTGGCTTCCATCCTGACCGGTAACAATCATGGCTTTTATTTTCTGCGCATTTGCGCCCCAAGAGAAAAGCAGCATCACTATGATGATCAATAAAACTTTCTTCATACTTTTAAAATAAGATACAGTCGTAAACCCATTTCACGGAGAGGTTATTTCCATCTTTATCCACTGTAAATTTCCCATCTTTGAAATACCGACGGTAAAGTTCGAATTTCCCGTCGTTATTCCGGTCTTCCAATAACAGTATCCGTTCGGTAGAAATAACTGTATCCGATTGGTATTTTACTTTTTTCGTGTAGTAATCCACAATAACGTAATAAATTTTAAATAAATCAAAATAGGGATAATGTCCATTATCGGCACTAAAAAGAAACACTTCTTCCAATTGCGGGTCATCATCCATCTGTGCCAATTGGGATTTATTTACGCTAAACCCTCTCCATTGCGCTTCCGGCGGGTATTTATCGTACGAACGGGCATCGCTCGTACGGTATTGCGCCCAAACTTCACCAAAGCAAAGGGTTAACAGGAACAGGAATCCAAGTTTTTTCATCTGTTTTCGTTATTCTGCCGATTGACGAACCTTCGAGCCTATCAATGCATAATACAACATAAATAATTCACCGGCAATCACCATCCACCACGACCAGCGCCAACCACCCGAAAAATCGGCAATGACGCCTTGCAATAAGGGAAGAATAGCTCCTCCCACGACTCCGATCATAAATACCCCGGAAGCTACGGACGTGTATTTTCCTAATTTAGCTACCGATAATGTAAAGATGGCTCCCCACATGATAGAATGGAACAGTCCGACGGCCGTCAACAACCAGGGATTGTTCACTCCGATGGCCAACAAAGTCAGGGTGGTTGCGCAAACGGTAGTAATTATTAACTGCACCCTCGGAGGAACAGTGCTTAATGAACTGCCTACCAGTCGTCCGATCAACATTCCGCCCCAATACAGCGTCGCCATCAGCGCCGGATTCAGATACCCCAATTCGATAGCGTATAAATTGATATTCGCCCCGATACAAACTTCAACCCCGACGTAAAAGAAGATCGCAATGACGCCCAAAGTAAGATGCCGGAACGACCAAACACTTTTTTCCAGTTTTTCACCGGCAGCGGCCTTTGTTTCTGCAATATCGGGCATCGACAGCCGGGAGAGAATTCCCACTACCAGAACCATGACCAGCGCCAGCGAAGCGAAAGGAATCATCAACTGGCTCACTTGTATTTCTTCCATGGCCAAGCCGCCAAAAACGATTCCGGTAACAAAATACGGAGCGATGGTTGTACCGATAGAATTAGCCGAACCGCCTATCGCCAAACGTTGGACAGGTTGCGTCCCTCTGACATAACAAGCTGTCAGGTAAGGATTGATCACTACCTGCATAATCGTCGCCGACGCACCGACTGTGAAAGACCCCAATAAGAAAATGAAAAAACCCCAAGGTACGACATTCGACCCCATTTGAAGATTAGTTCCCGGAAAGCGAACCGTGAACCACGACGACAGAAAGAATAATCCTAATCCTGCAATCATTACGAAAAGCGACCGGACTAACGTTCCTTTATATCCGTAGCGGTTGATCCATGAAGAACCGACCCCGCCGCAAAGCGGATAAGCCAAAAACCAGGAAAATGTAATCAGTGTGGCAAATGTATTTTTCAGATTCCCGACGCCTTCCAGAAAAGCGGCTTTCAAAGGTCCCTGAAACTGAGCATTGGCCGTTGTCAGGAAACCGACAATAAAGAACAGGAAAACCAATGTAACGAATGGTCCTATCCGGCTTGTTTTTTCATCTGTTTGTTTCATAAGTAAAGAAGTTTAAGGGATTATTAATTATCTATGTATTTCGCAGCATCGACGTCCAGCAAAAACTCACAATCCGGATGGAGTTGCAGGATAGAGGCCGGAACAGCGGTCGTCACGGGACCGGACAACATTTTCCGAACGATTTCCGCCTTCTGAACTCCTTTGGCGGCTAAAATAATCTTCCGGGAATGCATGATGTTTTTGAGACCTAAAGTAAATCCTCCTAATTCCCGTTCGGGAGGCGTGTTGGTTTCTTTCCGGATACGGGCTTCCAATACTTCATCCATAGCGGAAATCCAGGTTGTACTTTCAAAAGGAGTACCGGGTTGATTGAATCCCAGATGCCCGTTCGTTCCCAAACCCAATACCTGCAAATCAACGCCTCCCCGGGTTTTTAGTTCTGCCTCGTACCGGCGACATTCTTTTTCAAAATCATTACTGACGGTCGGAGGCATCAGGAATTGAGCTTCCTTTATTCCCAGTGCATCTACTATTTGAGTTTTCAACATGGTATAACAAGCGCCGGAATATTCGCGCGGCACATTGGTGACTTCGTCCACGCCGAACAAGGTAATTCCAGACAGATAGAAAGGATGTTGCCGGTAGATTTCACCCACTATCCGGTGCATATTGATCGTTGTCCGACCGGTCGACAGACCGATTACCGCCTGCGGGTGCGCCAGTATTTCCGCGATGATCCGCCAGGCTGCTATTGTATCGAACTCCAATTCATTCTTAGCAATCGTAATCTTCATATCATCGAAAATTTATACGTTCATAGCCACGGCTCCCGCTCCCAGCAGGCCGATAAAATCGGGATTCAGTTTTGTGATCACGACACCGTTTTTCACAAAGCGAATCGTGGTCGGATTCAGTTTTTCCAGTATTTTAGTATGGAAAAATCCGTCCGATACCAATCCGCCACCCAATACCACCGTATCCGGATCGCTCACCCGTACCAGATTCATGATCAGATTAGCCAGTGCCTGCGACGCATTTTCCACCAGATATACGCACAACGGATCGCCTTTTTCGCTCAAGGCAAACACCTCTTTTACCGGTACACGTTCTTCCGGGTTATCTGAAATGTGGAGCTGCGTTTCAAACCGGTCTTTCAATAAGCGGGCGCAACCGTCAAAACCAATGCCGGAAGCGATTTTTTCCACACAATCCATCCGGCCGCAACCACATTGAATACCCACATTCACGCCAACCTGCGTATGTCCCACTTCGCCGGCGTTGAAATGGCTTCCCCGTATTTGCCGGCCATTGACGACAAAGCCGGCGGCGATTCCGGTTCCAACATTAATATAAATGAAGTTTTTGGATATTTGCCCGAAACCGAAATAACGTTCGGCACGAGTGGCGCTTTTCACGTCGTTGTCGATACGGCAGGGAATCCCATAGAGATCGGATAATTCTTTAGCTAAAGAAATAGACTGCGTCCGAGTAGGATCTATCTGCAGCCAGATTCCTTTACCCGGATCCACGCGTCCAATGAGGCCGACACCCATCGATACGGGGACATTTTCCGTCCATCCCACCGTTTTTATATAATCGTCCAGCGATTCTTTAATGATTTCCAAAGCCGATTGCTGATTGAAAAAACCCGACTCGTATTTTTTATACTTCAATATATTCCCATTACTGTCCAACTCGCCGATCAGTAATTTGGTTCCTCCCAAATCTACGCCTAGATATGTTTCCATATTTTGTTAACTTGTATTATTGTTTTACGTTGTAATATTACACACTATTCTTCCTGCCGGAGTTCAACCTTTATCAAAAAAGGTTTGAAAGCTGCCATTTATCTTACTGGGACTGACACCGAATTGTTTTTTGAAACAGGTACTGAAATACTTCGGATCAGTAAATCCCACTAAATAAGATACTTCGGAAATATTATACTTTCCCGAAGCCAGAAAATCTTTCGCCTTATTCAACCGGATAATCCGGATAAAATCGTTAGGAGCCTGATCAGTCAATGTTTTCAATTTATTATAAACCGAAGTACGGCTCATTGCCAAAAGGCTGCAAAATTCGTTGATGGAAAATTCAGGGTTAGCGATTTCTTTTTCTACAATCCGTACCGCTTTGTCGAGAAATTTAATATCCAATTCGTTGGTATAATTTGTTTCTTCGATCCGGATATCGGGTGAAAAAATGATTTTACGCAATTGTTCCCGGCTTTGGAGGATATTGCGTATTCGGGCTTTCAGTATATCGAAATCGAACGGTTTGACGATATAATCGTTCGCTCCCGCTTCCAGACCGAAAATGATGTTTTCTTTTTCATTCAAGGCAGACAATAATATAATAGGAATATGGCTTGTTTCGACGGACAATTTCAAAATCCGGCACAACTCGTACCCGCTCAAACCCGGCATAAAAGCGTCTGCAATGATGATATCGGGGTTGGTATCTTTTGCTAATTCCAAGGTTTCGGCTCCATTATCAACCACGGTTACAAGATAATCTTCCGACAGCTTTTCCCGGAGAGATTCCAGCATATCGTGGTTTTCTTCGGCCAATAACACCGTTTCTTTTACGCGAAGCTCACTCGTCGAAACAGCGCTTGCAGGTAAGTTTGAAGAACGGGTTCCGGTCTGTCTTGTGTTTTTTTTATGCGACAAAAGTCCATCCAGCCGGTCAATATTGGACAAGGCCATAGCAAGCTGTTTCCTCCCGTGTTCCGATAAGGCTCTTTCCTTTTCCAACTCACTTAATGATGCGGCAATCAAAGAAACCGGAGTTCGCAAATCGGACTTTGAAAACCAGTGGCGTAAGAATTCTACTATATTCATCTTTCATAACCTTTTCAGGCTACAATATTATATATAAAACTCAAATCTACTCCGGCTCTTTTTCAAATATGTTAAAAAACAAACCCTTTTTGACGGCTTTTCATCCTTACATCCTCGGGATTTAAGCATAACCCCAATCGGATTATTTTCGGAACCCGGGACAAAACATTAAGTATTACTTTTCAAATTCGAGACTTTCACTTTATCAACACGGTTATGATCCATATCCAACACTTCAAAGGTATAATTTTCCCATTTTACGATATCGCCTTCTTCCGGTATCCGTTCCAGTTCATCTATAATATACCCGGCTATGGTTATATAATTCGCCTTAATTGTATCAATCATATCATCATCAAGACCTATTTTTTCCAGAAATTCCACAAACGGAATCTGTCCGTCAACAATCAGACTACCATCCGATTGCAGTTCGGATGCGTATTCGAATTCATCCGTTTCCGAAATATCTCCCACCAAAGCATCGAGAATGTCATTCAACGTAACAAATCCTTTCACTCCGCCATATTCATCCACTACTACAGCCTGATACACCCGTTGACGCTGAAATTTTTCCAATACGGAATAAGCTTTTCCGGTAGAAATAACCACCTGAACTTCCCTGCTGATCTTTTTCAGATCCGTTACAACCACATCAAAGTCCTGTCCGACCAGGTCTTTGGTATGGATGAAACCAATCACATTATCCAGATTTCCTTCACATAGCGGATAAGCTGTATGTTTATTTTCAAGGATCGTTTTCTTAATCACTTCCGGATCGTCATTGATGTCCACCCAGACGACTTCGTTTCTCGGAGTCATCAGAGTTTGAATTCTACGATCTCCCAAACTAAATACATTCTGAATCAGCTCTTTTTCCGTTTCTTCAATTTCACCTCCTTTATGGCTTTCGGCAATAATAACTTTCAGTTCTTCTTCCGTATGGATATCTTCCTGTTCGTGGACAGGTTGAATGCCGATCAATTTCAACAACGAATTTGCCAATCCGTTTAACAACCAGATAAACGGACGCCCGACAAAATAAAATATACGAAGAGGAATGGATACACCGAATGTCACCTGTACCGGCTTACGAATAGCCAGAGATTTAGGTGCCAATTCCCCCAGAACGATATGAAGTATTGTTATCAGAATAAAGGCAACAGGTATGGCCAGACGATTTGCAGCAACCGGATTCATTTCCAGTCCTAAAAAATTAAAAAATGAGAGGATGATTTTCGTAAACACTTCCTCCCCTACCCATCCGAGTCCAAGAGAAGCGACCGTGATGCCCAATTGTGTTGCAGCAAGGTAACCATCCAGATTCGATACCACACTTTTGGCAGCTGCCGCAGCAGCCTTACCTGCATTTTTCCTGGTTTCAATCTGAGAAGTACGGACTTTTACAATCGCAAACTCAGCGGCAACAAAAAAGCCATTCAGGAAAACCAGAAAAATCGTGAATAAAAATTCTAATGTCATAGTTTAAACGAATCAAATGTTTTCTTTCTTTTCAGATAAAATGCAATAATCAGGCTCTTCCGGTTGATCACAGCCGGAAATTCCGGAAAACTCAAAACCATATTTTTTCTCCGGATAGAAGCATAGTCTTTTTTCTGCCTGCAAAATTCCTTTCTGGCTTTGAACACCGCACCGGCATTGGCAGGATAACCTTTCAGAAAAAACTGTATTGCTGCCAGGTAATCCAGGAAGAACCGTATGAAAAACACTTTCCGGAAGTACTTTTCAGGGACATTCTTATATAACATCAAGAGATTATTCCGGAAATTCAGAAAAGTTTTCTGTGGATGTTCCATTGCAAGGGTAGCTCCTCCCACATGATAAACGACCGACGAAGACAGGCAGACGATCCTCATCCCCCGGCTCACCAGCCTCCAGCAAAAATCAATCTCTTCCTGATGGGCAAAGAAGGATGCATCCAACCCTCCGGTCTGCTTATACACTTCCAGCCGGACAAACAAGCAAGCCCCGCTGGCCCAAAGCACATCGGTCACAGTATCGTATTGGTGAACATCTTTTTCGACCACATTCAACACCCGTCCACGGCAATAAGGATAGCCATACATATCCATATAACCTCCACAGGCCCCGGCATATTCAAATGAAGTTTTATCTTTATATGACAAAATTTTGGGTTGTAAAGCGACTACTTCAGGATGATGATCCATATAATCGATTGCAGTAGTGAGCCATCCAGATGTAACTTCCACATCCGAATTCAGAAGGACGGCATACGGATGTTCCAATCGAGACAATGCCCGGTTATAACCTTCAGCAAATCCATAATTCTTTTCAAATGCGATGATCCTGATTCCCGGATAATTTTCTTTCAAAAAAGATAAAGAACCATCGGTCGAACCGTTATCTGCAATTATAATTTCAGCTTCATCAGAAGGAGTATGTTCAATCAGAGCAGGCAAAAACTGTTGCATCAGGGACCTTCCATTCCAGTTCAATATGACGACAGCTGTCTTCATCCGGAAAAATTTACTCGTTTCATGTTATCTCTTGTCTTTTGTGTTTCCAACGGTTATGAGTCCATAACCAACAAGTGGGATCCCGTAAAATAGTATCCTCCATCATCCGGGCGTAACGCTCGGTAATCTCAAATTCGGCTGTAGAACCGGGATCATCGGAAATCAATTTCACCTCGACTTCATAATATCCCCTCCGTAATCTCCTGACATCCAAATAACCGACTATGAATCCGGTCTGTTTTGCAATCCGTTCGGCCCCGGTCAAGATAGCCGTATCCTGATTTAAAAACCGGGTCCAATAGTGAATATTATTCCATGAAGGTTTCTGATCGGAAATAAAACCGACAACTAATTTTTTTTCATCGCGCCTGAATTTTACAATTTCACGCAAAGTATCATTTTTTGTAAATCCTGTTGAATGAAAACGTTTTCTTAAATCGATAAAAAAACGATCGAATGCCTTATTTCTCAACGGACGGTATATTTGAGCAAAATGGGCATCCGGATCATTAGACCAGAGGGTAATGGAAGTAATCCATTCCCAGTTGCCATAATGCCCAAGCATCATGATACAGGAATTACCCTCTTTCATTTTTTCCTCTACAATAGCCATATCCTTGAACACAAACCGTCGCTTCATCTCTTCATCCGAAATGTGCAACAACTTGATTGTTTCAAAAAAATAATCACAAAAATGATGATAAAATCGTTTTTCTATACCGATAATCTCCTTTATAGTTTTATCCGGGAAAGAATTTTCAAGATTCCTTCTCACTATTTTTCGCCTGTACCTTATTATATAATATAACGGAAAATACAAAATATCCGAAAAAACATACAATACCCTCAACGGAAGCATTGCATGAATCCAGGTCAAAAAGGATATAACCACGTATGTTATTTTTACAATTTTCAATTACGAATTACAAAACGGGATTCAGCGTAAGTTAACGACAAATTATACCTTTCAAGGCCGATCGGTCGGCATTAAAATTTCCCAAAGTTACCGGAATCAATCGATTTATCAAAGATTCATCGTAATTTACTTCAACTTTTACATAATTTTCCGTAAAACCGTGCATTTTTCTTCCTCTTCGGGTATGTTCAAAAAGCGCCTGTTTTATTTTGCCTTGTTGAGAACGATAAAAATCCGACAGTTTCATGTTGGAAATTTCCAGGAGTTGTTTACTCCGTTCCTGTTTTACGCGGGGTTCTACGACATAATCAATTTTGAGAGCCTGCGTTCCGGCTCGTTCGGAATAAGTAAAAACATGTAACTGCGAAATATCCAATCCCGAAATAAAATCTTTTGTCCGGGAAAAATACTCTTCTTTTTCTCCTCTGACACCGACAATCACATCGACTCCGATGAAAGCATCCGGCATTAAGCTTTTGATTCTGTTTACTTTGGATGCGAAAAGTCCGGTATCGTATTTCCGGTGCATCAGCCGGAGCACCTCGTCCGAACCCGACTGCAGGGGAATATGAAAATGAGGGGTAAAACGCTTCGATTGTGTGACGAACTCAAGGATCTCATCCGTCAATAAATTAGGCTCAATCGACGAAATACGGAACCGGTCTATCGTATCCACCTCATCGAGGGCTTTAATCAAATCAAAAAAACTTTCCCCGGTCGTTTTACCGAAATCACCGATATTCACACCGGTCAATACAATTTCCTTTCCACCGCCACGTCCTGCATCTGCAGCCATTTTCACCAATTCGTCGACACTTCCGTTACGACTGCGCCCACGCGCAAACGGAATAGTACAATAAGTACAATAATAATCACAACCATCCTGCACCTTCAGAAAATGCCGTGTCCGATCGTCGCTGGAACATGAGGGACTGAATTTTTGAGTTTCTCGAACCGGAGTAACAACAGTCGAATGTCCGGTTCTATCCAATCGGGCTTCCTCAATATATTTCAGTACATCCATTTTCTGGTCTGCTCCTAAAACCAGATCGACCCCTTTGATCCCGGCAATATCCTGAGGCTTCAACTGGGCATAGCATCCCGTCACCACAACAAAAGCCTCCGGATGTTGATTACTTATACGGCGAATAGCCTGCCGGCACTTTTTATCGGCCAGTTCGGTTACCGAACAGGTATTGATTATGCAAATATCAGCCTGTTCTCCGGGCATTACTCTCCTCACCCCCTGTTCTGCCAACTTTTTCCCGATTGTCGAAGTCTCAGCAAAATTCAGTTTACATCCCAATGTAAAATAAACCGCCTTTTTATTTTCAAATATATTTGAGTCTGTCATTGACAAGTAATAAATTTAAATTCCAAGTTTTAGGTTTTAGGTTTTCTGCGCAAAGATACGATTTTAATAAAAACGGGCGTACCTATGGTACACCCGTTCTTTACGTTGCCTCCTATTATAATTATTGAACAGGAGCTTCAGCAGGAGCTTCTGTTACAGTAGTATCAACAGGAGCAGCTTCTTCTTCTGTAGCTGGAGCAGGAGTTTCTACTTGTTCTGTTTCAGCAGCAGGAGCTTCTTCTTTCTTCTGATTTGAGCATGCTGTCAAAGCAACAGCGGCAAAAATTGTTGCAAATAAAACTAACTTTTTCATTTCTAATCAATTAAAACGGTTGAAATATATTTCATGTTTCCTCTTTGAAACACGTTGCAAAGATACACATTATTTTATATGTTGTACAACATAAAATGATTTTTTTTTATTTTTTTTATTGAACTTCTCTTGACTTCATATTTAGATATTACTGTAAAGGAATCGTTTGATACTTTTTTTAGGTGTCTTTTCAAATTCATCAGGGAAGAGACGAATTTCCGAAACCTGTTCGTAAGAGGCCGTCGTATTATTAAGCGTAGTCTTATTTTCATTCATAATAACAGGCAGATGATCTGCCGAAATACCAATGCTGTCTATCGCTTCGTAGTCGGGGTAAACCAATGCGATCAGTTTTCCGTTTTTTTCCACCACCAGGCTTTCCATGACAAAAGGCAGGTTGTTAAGTTTGGCTTCGATTTCCTCAGGATAAATATTTTGTCCGTTAGCTCCAAGAATCATGTTTTTGAGGCGCCCCCGGATAAAGACATTATTTCCGGCGTCGAGGGTTCCGAGATCTCCGGTTTTGAGCCAGCCATCTTCCGTGAATGCTTCTTTGGTCGCTTCTTCATTTTTATAATAACCCACCATTACATTTTCTCCCCGTACCTGTATTTCTCCTGCAATAGTCTGAGGATCAGGTGAATCGATACGGGCTTCCATCCCATCCAGAACTTTTCCGCAAGAGTGAGGAACATACTTGGAATAAAGGGAGAAGCTGATCAACGGGGCACATTCCGTCATGCCGTACCCTACTGAGAACGGGAATTTTATTTTATGCAAGAAATCTTCGACTTCCGCATTTAAAGGAGCCCCGCCTATAATTACCTGATAGAATCTGCCTCCCATGGCATCAACGAGTTTTTTACGAATCTGGGAATATATCTGTTGATCCAACAGAGGCACATTCAATACCCAGCGCATCGATCTTTTCCCCAGTATGGGGAGAATCATTTTCTTATATATTTTTTCGAGAATCAACGGTACGGCAATAATCAACGACGGCTTGATTTCTTCGAAAGCTTTCATCAGGATTTTAGGAGATGGGGGTTTTCCAAGTAAAGTGACATCGCAACCGGCCAAAAGGGCATATAAAAATTCGAAGGCGCAACCATAAGTATGGGCCAGAGGGAGAAAAGACAACATTTTTTCTCCGGGCTTCAACCCAAAGACACGATGAGCAAACAAAACATTACTTGCCAGGTTATTACAGGTAATCATTACTCCCTTGCTGAAGCCGGTGGTTCCGGAGGTATAATTTAAGACAATAATTTTATCGTTCGACAAACCGGTATAGCTGACATGTTCTTTATTGAAACCGCCTGGATGTTTTTTTGCAAAATCGCTGTCGAGATTTGCAAGGATGGTATTGAACGCTTCTCCGTCACGTTGATGAAGCAATTTGAAATTCGTTAAAGAAAACACGCCGCGGAGATCCTGCATCTTCTCTTCTTCCAATGTTTCCCAGATGGAATCGGATGTAAAAAACAAAACGGCTTCCGAATGATTGACTATATGATGAACATCATTGGGATTGAAATCCTGCAATATGGGAACTATGATGGCTCCGTAGGTTACTGTGGCCAGATAGGCTATACACCACCGGGAAGTGTTTTTTCCGATAAGGGCGATTTTATCGCCACGTCTCAGCCGGCATCCTTCGAAAAGCAGATGCAATCTTGCAATTTCTTTTGCCAATTCTCCATAGGTAAGATGGTAGGGCTCCCCATAATCGTTCAATGCGGGAAGTTCCCAATTATTCCTGAAACTCTCTTCGTATAATTTGATGAAATTCTCCTTGATCATATCGTATGTACTTATGCAACAACAGATTATAAAAAAATATTATATTTTTTACAAAAATACATAAAAACTGCGAATTATAAACGCATCAAATAAAAATAAAGTCACAATACAAAAATCAAATGTCAGATTGGTCTAAAAATCAGAGACTCCTATACACCTTGTTTTTATTCTCAACTGTTATATTTTATTATTAAATTGTATGAAGAAATGAAAATAAAACCCTCTTTATTCTTTTTATCATCGTGCTTGGTTATATCTGTATCTGCTCGTTCTTCTGCAATTGTGCCCGGAAAAGGGACATCCGACAGACAAGCTTTGATATGGAAAGTGACTGAATCTATATGGATGGAAAGTGATCATTTTTGACAGTTTTTTAGTTTTTTTAAAAAAAATTTTCTATTTTTGTTATGGAAAAGAAAAACTGCATTATGATAGAACCTGTCGGAATTGACCTCTCGGATATGCAAGAATTTCAAGATTTTTTTGAACGCTACTACACTCCGTTATGTGTATTTGCTATACAGTATATCGGAAATGAAGCGATTGCCAATGATATTGTTCAAGATTGTTTCGTAAAGTTGTGGAAGCAGAGAAATCAGATTCTCTATGTGCATCAGGCAAAGTCCTTTATATACACTTCCGTCAAAAACAGGTCTCTTAACGAGTTAAGCCATAGTCAGGTGGTACAGAACTACGCAGCAAAAGTACAGGAAAAGGCGACCGAATCTTATTTCTCCGACAAAGTTATCGAAGAGGAGACTTACCGCATATTGACTGATGCAATCGACAAACTTCCTAAAAGAATGCGTGAAATCATGTTGTTAGCATTGGACGGCAAATCAAATCCGGAAATAGCCAAAACCTTATCCGTATCTGTGGAAAATGTACATACATTAAAGAAGAAAGCTTATGTGAAATTGCGTACTTCATTGAAAGATTATTACTATATCCTGTTTCTTTTCCTGTAAAAAACACTCCCAAACTATTTTTTATAAAAAATATCTATTTTAGATACACCCTGTTTTCATTTCTGCCGGTTATATTATAAAAGATTATGATGACAAATGCTTTCTTGATATCCCAACTAATGGCCCGTTATTTATGCCGGGATCTTAGCGTCGACGAAGAGAAGGTACTTATGGAATGGGTGGAAGCCTCTCCCGGCAATAAAGATTTATTCCACAAAATAGTTGACAATAGCAACTGGAAACGCTATGTAGAACAAGCGTCCTGTTTTGATCTGGATAAAGCGAAACGGGAAATGAAAGCCCGTATAGTGCATGAAAGACGAAAAATGATCTGGCGAAAGATATACCAATCGGCAGCTATTTTGTTTATACCTGCATTAATCGCTTCACTTGTAGTTTATTATGTCTCCGATAGAGAAGTACTAGCTCCCGCTATCACTCCGGTAGCAGTGATGCCTAAAATTCAACCGGTATTACCTGGTGATCAAAAAGCCCGGCTGCAATTGTCGACAGGCGCCGTTGTCGATTTGGGACAAGAAAATAATTCAGAACTGGAAGAAGATGGTACGGATATCCTGATTGCAGATAATAGGGTAAAGTATCAGGAATCTATTCACAAAGAAAATAATACCCTATTATATAATACTCTTGTAGTTCCCCAAGGTGGAGAATATTCTCTGGAGCTTAGCGACGGAACAGTGGTGTATCTCAATGCCATGAGTTCATTGAAATTTCCGGTACAATTCCCGGAAGATAAGCGCATCGTCGAGTTAGAAGGCGAAGCGTTCTTCGATGTACAAAAAAACGGTACTCCATTTATTGTAAAGACACCCCGTACACAGATAGAAGTTTTGGGAACGACTTTCAATATTTGTGCCTATAATGGGGAAAGTACCTACGCGACATTAGTCAAAGGGACCATACGGATTTCCACAAAGAATGAAAGCATGCTTCTTAAACCATCACAACAAGCTGTAATTCAACAAAATAGTGAAAAAATTGCTATACACCAGGTAGATGTCGATTTTTATTCTTCCTGGCATAAAGGAAAAATCTATTTCCGTGACACACGACTGGAAGATATTATGAACGCTCTTTCACGTTGGTATAATATCCAAGTAAGCTATGGAGACGAAGAAGTCGCAAATCTACGTTTTGGATGCTATGTGAATCGACGTAAAGAGATAGCTCCGTTCCTCAATCATCTGAAGAGTACGGGTAAGGTTCGCGTTGTACAAAGAGGAAATAAGATATATTTTTATTCAATTAATTAATCTAAAATTTGTTAATCTATGGGAGTGAAATGTAATTCTTTGAACGTAAGTCGGAAAGTTGGAATACTTTCCTTTATGTTGTTCTTTCTCTTAAACTGGGGATTGATACAAGCTAAAGATTTGTCGGCACAAACCGTTACAGCTATTTTTCGAAACACCACGCTGAACGAAATAATCTGGGAACTGAAAAAACAGACAGACTTTACATTTGTCTATAACACGAATGATATACAAAAAATTAAAATTAAATACCTCGAATTCAACAATAAACCGGTAAAGGCCGTATTGGATGCCTGTTTGGAAAATACGGATCTGACCTATCAAATATCCGACGACGCTATTATCATCCGGAAAACGGCAAAAGCGCCGGATCAAACCTATACCATTGAAGGTAAAGTAGTGTCCGAAACAGGAGAATCGGCTATCGGGGCAAGTATCACTGTGAAAGAGACGAAGAAAGGAACCATAACCAATGAAAACGGAAGTTTTGTTCTGCAAGTAGATCGTCCCGCAGTAACCCTTCAAATTACTTATGTAGGTTATGAACAACAAGAGGTCAAGGTAAATGTATCTTCCGGTCCGGTAACGATTATCTTGAAGGTGGAAAATGCCGCTTTGGATGAAGTGGTGGTCGTAGGATACGGTACCCAGAAAAAATTGACATTGACCGGTTCGACTACAAGCGTATCGGGAGCAAGCCTTCAACAAAACTCTTCGGTCAACTTGTCGCAAGGTTTGGCAGGTCGTTTATCCGGTGTGATTGTAAATAATCGCAGCGGTGAGCCGGGGAATGATGACGCCATCATGTTTATCCGCGGACGGAGTACCCTGGGTGATAACTCTCCATTGATTATCATTGACGGGGTTGCAGGTCGCGAAGATGAGTTCAGTCGACTTACCGGGGATGAAATAGAAAGCGTTACGGTGTTGAAAGATGCATCAGCCGCTATCTATGGTTCACGTTCGGCCAATGGCGTTATCTTGGTAACTACCAAAAGAGGAGCCAAAAACAGCGCCCCTAAAATTGAGTTTACTTATGACCTGGGACTCCAGCAACCGACACGTATGGTGAAGATGTCAGATGCCGTACTTTATGCAACGGCTTACAATGCTGCGCTCGCCATTGATAAAGATTCTCCCAAATATTCTGATGAAGAAATACAGAAATACCGGGATGGTTCGGATCTGATTAATTACCCGAATACGGATTGGTTTGACGAAATGATTAAAAACCTTTCTGCACAGCACAAGTATGGAGTTTCTGTCCGTGGCGGTACCGACAGGATTGCCTATTTCCTTGCTATAAACGGGCAATATCAGGACGGTATTTATCACAAGAGCGCTACAAATTATAAACAATACGGCATACGCACTAACATCGACTTCAATGTTACCAATCGCTTTAAAGTCGGAGCTGATTTGTCCGCCCGTCAACAGCATAAGAACTATTCCGCTTTTCCGAGCGACGAATATGGAATCTTCTATATTACTACCCGTTCGAGACCGACAGCAGGCGCCTATTACCCTAACGGAATGTTGAGAGGAGGCACTAACCCGGCCATCATGGTACAAGATAAAACAGGATACGACCGGAATAAAATCAGTACGATTAATGCCGCTTTAAGTGCAAACTTGGATTTAGGCGCATTAATAGAGGGCTTATCTGTCGAAGGACGCCTGGCTTATGATATTGTTTCCCGGTTCCGCAAAAACTGGCAACAACCCTGGACTTATTATTCTTATGACCAGGTATCAGAGCAATATGACGCGCATACCTCTTCTTATTGGCCTACGGCATCTTTAAGGGAATATTATTATGGATGGAATACGCTCACCTTGAATGCCATCGCCAATTATGACCGGACTTTTGCCGGGGCACATAGGGTTGGCGCCATGGTCGGGGTGGAGCAGAGCAGTTATCGTTACGATACATTCAATGCTTCCAGAAGCAAATACAGTTCCGATGCAATAGACGAATTGTTTGCCGGTGACGCCGATAAGAACTTTTTTGGAAACGACGGTTCTGCGAAAGAAACTGCAAGACGAAGTTTCTTCGGAAGAATCAATTACGATTACAAAAGCAAATATATGGTCTCTTTCATTGCCCGTTATGATGGTTCCGAAAACTTCCCGAAAGAACACCGGTGGGGATTCTTCCCGGGCGTTTCTGCAGGTTGGCGTCTCTCGGAAGAAAATTTCATAAAAGATGACTTCGATTGGCTTACCAATCTGAAGCTTCGCGCATCTTATGGCGAACAGGGGAATGACAACATTAATCCGTTCCAGTATTTGGTTACTTACCAATATTCAACTTCCACACAATACAAAGAGCAGATGGGAGGAAGCGACGTCAGTATTGTAATTCCCGGAACAATACCTAATCCGGATGTTACCTGGGAGGTTGCCAAAACATGGAACGCAGGTTTGGACGGAGATATAAAGAACGGACTTTTTTCATGGGAAGTAGAATGGTTCAAAACAAGACGCTCCAACATCCTTTGTACCAGGAATGCTTCCGTCCCCTATTACTCAGGATTGGATAAACTGCCCGACGAAAATATCGGGATTGTAGACAATACCGGCTTTGAGTTGCAGCTATCTCATTCAAAACGAGTAAATAATGATTTTAAATATAACCTTAAGGGAAACTTCCTGTACGCAAAAAATACCATAAAATACATGGACGAAACACCTTGGGGCGAAGGATATGATTACATGAGACTGGAAGGGCATCCTATGGGATCTCAACTGTATTACCAGGTGTTAGGCGTCAATAAAACGGAGGACGATCTGAAGAATTATCCTCAGATGGCCGGCGCTACCCTGGGCGATTTTATATATGCAGACCTGGATGGAGACAAGGTGATTACCAATAAAGACCGTAAACGCTGTGATCTGACTCCTATTCCGCAAATTGTTTTTGGAACAACAATAAATATGGAATGGAAAAACTTTGATTTGATGATATTACTTCAAGGACAGGCTCGTGCCAGATTCTATTATGCTCCGTTGTGTGATCCTCGATCCAGCAATCTGGATGAAAATGCGGCGGAAAAAGCCTGGACATTGACGAATACAAGCTCCGATTATCCGAGAATAGGTTCGACGGTCAGTAATGGCAGCGTTTACAGAAATTCGTTCTATTATAAAAATGCTGCTTTCCTGCGTTTCAAGAATTTAGAAATCGGTTATACTTTACCGAAAGCTCTTTTGGAAAAGCTCGGCATAACGAATACAAGAATTTATATCGGCGGTTATAATCTCTTTACGATTGACGGATTGAAATTTGTAGACCCGGAAAACAGCGATGAAGAGGTACAGACTTATCCGCAACTCCGAGTATTTAATGCCGGATTTAAATTAACATTTTAAAAGCATCTAATCATGAAATATATATTACCAATCATCGTATCGGCGGCATTCCTTTTTTCATGTTCCGATAGTTTCCTGGATAAAAAACCCTTGGATAAATTGTCCGAAAAAGATGTTTATTCAAATGAAGCTTTGTTGGAAGCGTATGTGAACAGTTTTTATACCGTTCTTCCCGATCCGTTTACGGAAGGGAATATTGCCTGTATCACCGACGAAGCTTTTTTTAGATACGGAGGAACTTCTACCGGTTATATTACACGCGGTTTGATGACCCCGGACAATGTGATGTATATAAAAGAAGGCGGTTCTGCGCACAATACCCGTACGACATTCCTGAATATATGGAACAGTACCTATTCTTATATCCGTAATATGAATGAGTTTCTGTCAAAAATAGACGATTTGACGGTCTTGTCCGAAGTTAAGAAAAATCAATTGAAAGGCGAAACGCTCTTTTTGCGTGCATGGGCTTATACCAATTTAGTCCAACGATATGGCGGCGTACCTCTGATTACTAAATTATACGGCATACAGGATAACTTTGGTATTAAGAGGGATTCTTTTGATGATTGTATTGATTTTATTCTTTCAGACCTGGATGAGGCGAAAGATTTGCTTCCGGACAAAGCCAACGATTTGGGACGAATCGGCAGAGATGCTTGTCTTGCCCTGGAGTCTCGCATCACTCTGATTGCTGCAAGTCCGCTCTTCAATGATCCCTCCTCCCCGACCGGTGGAATTACCAAAGGAACTTATAACGCTAATAAATGGATTCGTGCGCTAAATGCAGCCAAAGCAATTGTGGACAGAGCTGATCAGAGCGGTGCGTATTCATTGGGGACTTATGATGAATACTGGACGAATGTCAATTGCAAAGAAGTGATCTGGGGTAAATTCTTTTCGACCACATCCGGTAGTAAGGCGCAATTATACTATGCTCCCGAATATTTTAACGGATGGACGAGTTGTGAACCTTGCGAAGCTTTGATAATGGACTATGAGATGGCAGCGACCGGCATGAAATTCTTTGAGGCAGGTTCCGGATATAATCCGGCTCAACCATGGGCAGGAAGAGATCCCCGTTTCTATAAGACCATTATTTATCCGGATTGTATCTTCCGCGATTCGGTCTACAATAATCATATTTATTACAATGAGACCGGTTCAACGGTATTGAAACGTGGACGATTCTGGAGGAATGAGTCGGACGATACCGGATATAATTTAAAGAAATGGCATAGAACAAACGCTACGATCAGTGAAAATGAGAATACTACAATCATGTTCCCTTGGTTCCGTCTGGCAGAATTTTACCTGAACTATGCGGAAGCGGCTTACATGACAGGCGATGAAGATATTTGCCGCACCTATATTAATAAAGTACGCAGCCGCCCGGACGTGATGATGCCGGAAGTAAGGGATGCCGGCAAAGCCTTGTTCGATCGTTTGGTGAATGAACGCCGTATTGAGTTGGCATTTGAACCCTTCCGCTACTTCGACCTCAGACGCTGGAAGTTGGCTCCATTCTACGAAAATATTCCGATGATGGGTATTGGTGTTCTTGAATTTCCCGACGGTACCATCAAGTACAGAGTGGTGGAAGTAGCCAATGATAATGCTAAAGAATCATATGGAAGTACCTGGAAATACAATAGTGAATATACCTATACTTATAATTGGAAAGGAACTGCTTATAAAATAGACTTTGGCAGTTGCAAAAGTATGATGGGAATTCAGAAAGCTTTCTCAGACAAAGATTATCTGATGCCCATTCCAAGAAATGAGATCACCAAAAGTGAAGGAAGTATTGAACAAAACCCTTATTACCAATAAATTATATAATATTTGATCATATGATACATCGGGAGTCCCATACCGACTTCCGGTGTATTGAAAACGTATTAACTGGTGTACCTTATGACTTCTAACATTAAATTCCTATATTTAACAGCATTTCTTCTTGTAATGTTTGTAACGGCTTGTTCGGCCTCAGCGCCGTTGAAATGCCACTATCGTGTGACGGATATAACTCCAAAAGATAGCGTTGTTCTGGCAGGATTCGCTGCCCGTAAAGGACTTTCTACCACCATTCATTACCCTTTGAAGACTCATTGCCTGGTCCTAAAAAATCCTGCTGAAAAAATTTGTATCATTACAAACGATCTGATGGAAATTTCCATAGAACTGGCCGATAAAATAAAGAAAGAAATTTCACAAAAAAGCGGGATTCCCTATGATCGTGTGTTTATTCATTGCACTCATACGCACTCGGCACCCCGTACCGGAGGCGAGTGTTCGGTTCCGGGAAAACCCAACTGGAATTATCGCAATGCTACGATAAAAACGATTGTGAACAATGCTGTCACCGCAATATTAGCGGACGAACGGGTGTATCAACCTTTTTCTTTGGAAATAGCAAAGAGCGGGTGCAACATGAATACAAACCGTTGCGAAAAAAACGGTCCGTGCGACCGTGACGTGTATGCTTTAAAGTTCATTGATAAGAAGGGCCGACCGATCGTTGCTTTGTTAAACTATAGTTGTCATCCCGTCAGCCTGGATTATCGCAGTCTGGTTGTTTCTGCCGATTTTCCGGGAGTGACCTGTAATTTGCTGTCTGAAGAGTGGAAGTGTCCTGTCTTTTATTTTACCGGCGCCAGTGGGAATATAAATCCTGCAGGCGGTCTGAAAGCGGATACGGCTTATACTGAAATGAAAGGTCGTATGCTGGCTGAATCCATTAAAAATGCTCCATTTGAGAAATTGTCTCAAACAAATGTACTGAAAACAGTCAATAAAGAAATTCACCTGCCTTATCAGATTGACAGCATTACCGCAGATGCCGTGAAGGCACATGTAGAACAGATAATCCGGTGGAAAGGGGTTTCCGGTACATGGGTAAATGATGTGTATCGATGGCAGGAAAGAACATTAGAGAAACTGTCGAATAAAGAAGTGAAAAATTATTTACCATTTCAAATAGCAGCGGTTAATGTAGGCGGGGTAATCTTATTCTTTACTCAAGGGGAACCGTTTTGCGAGTACCAGCAGTTTTTAAGGAAGACTGCTCCCGGCCGGAATATTCTCTTTATCGCTTATACCAACGGACAAAATTCTTATTTGCCAAGCAGGCATGCTTATGGCGCCGACGGATATGATTACGAAACCAAACAAATGCATGTGTATATTGACGCTCCATTCCCCCTGTCCGACAAAATGCCGGATATATATGAAACAGCAATGAAAAATATGATAGAAGCACTTAAATAAAATAGATGATATACCTGATGAAAAATAGACAAATATTCGTCGTGTGGCTAGTTGTCGCGCTGACGCAGTGTACCGTAGTAAATGCACAAAGATATGGTATCATTCCCCAACCGCAATCAGTAGTGGAGAAGGAAGGGGAATTTCGCATCGATGGAAAGACCGTTTTTTTGGTATCTGCCGGGGATTCTTCTTTTGTAGAGATTGCAGAAAACTTTGCAGCGCAGATAAAAGCCGTTTCCGGAATGAAAATCCGGGTCAAAGACGGAGAAGACAAACAGATCTCAAAAACGGTTGTTTTTGCAAAAAAGAACGGTATGGGACAAGAGGAATATACCTTACAGGTCGATCCTCAAAAAATAATCATCAGCGCCTCCTACCCTAACGGTCTGTTTTATGGCGTACAAACCATTTGTCAATTGTTACCTTCCGAAATTTACGGAACAAAACAGGCAACAGGGATCAAATGGGTTGTTCCCTGTTGTGAAATCAAGGACGCTCCAAAGTTCTCCTACCGGGGCATGATGCTGGATGTAGGTCGTTATTTTATGCCGAAAGAGTTTATAATGAAGTTTATAGACTTATTGGCCATGCATAAGCAGAATGTTTTTCATTGGCATTTGACCGAAGACCAAGGGTGGCGTGTCGAAATAAAGAAATACCCCAAACTGACCGAGGTGGGTGCATGGCGTAAAGAAACTACCGGATATCAAGGTGCCGCAGGCGATGGAAAACCTCATGGCGGATTTTATACTCAGGAGGATATCCGGGAAGTGGTGGAGTACGCACGACAAAGATATGTGACGATTATTCCGGAAATAGAACTGCCCGGACATTCGTCGGCTGCAATTGCCGCTTATCCCGAACTCTCTTGTTTTCCGGAACGCAAATACGAAGTACCGACCGGCTGGGGCATCAAAAAAGATGTTTTCTGTCCCAATGCCAAGACATTTACATTTCTGGAAGATGTCTTTACGGAGTTATTTGATTTGTTCCCTTCTCCCTATTATCATATCGGAGGTGATGAATGTCCGAAAGACCGCTGGAAAGAGAGCGCTTATTGTCAGGATCTGAAGAAAGTATTAGGAGCGCAAACCGAAGATGAGTTACAAATATTTTTTGTACAGCGGATGGATAAATTCCTTCGGGAAAAAGGCGGGAAAAAGGTGATTGGTTGGGATGAAATATTGGACGGAGGAGCTGTTCCTTCTTCTATTGTGATGTCTTACCGGGGACATGCACCCGCTATAAAGGCTTTGAACAGGGATATGTATACGATTCTGACGCCTAACCGTTGGTGTTACCTGGATTATTATCAGGAAGATCCGGAGAAGGAGGTCAAATCGCAAGGATTGTTCTTACCTCTGAAAAAAGTCTATGATTATTATCCGATAAGTGATACCGTACCGGCGAATAAGCACAAATTCATATTGGGCATGCAGGGATGTATTTGGACGGAATTCATTCAAAACTCTCAACGCGTGGAATACATGGCGTTTCCTCGTACGATTGCTATGTCGGAAGTAGCCTGGTGCGATAAAAGCAATAAGAATTGGACCGGTTTTTGCGAACGGATGGTGAAAGAATTCAAGAGACTGGACCAAAAGGAAGTGGGATACAGTAAAGCTTTCTATAATGTAGTCTTTAATTTCGACAGAACCGAGAAATTTCCTAAAGAACTGATCTTGTCATTGGATATGCCGGAGTCTGTTATTCGCTATACGACAGACGGAAGCGCTCCAACCGTTCAATCACAGGTCTATAAAGAATCTTTGACGGTAAAAGAAGGCGATTGCATCCGGGCGCAAGGATTTACGACGCAAGGTAAATCAATAGGAGTAGAAGTAAATAAAATATTCAAATAGGGGACAGATTCTAATCATTAAATACCAACTTATGAATTCCAAAAGAAGAATATTGATCGTGTTTTGTTGTCTATGCATCGTTTGTTCGGCTTATGCACAACAGATTAATATCATTCCTCAACCATTGAAAATAGTAGAACAAAAAGGAATTTTCGAGTTCAACGACCGGACAAGACTACGTCTGCCCGATGATGAAGACTACAGAAGGATCGCAGGTTTTCTGATCAAATCATTTCAGCAAGCTGCCGGCATATCCATCGGTATTGCTTCTAAATCGTCATCCAATGACGTCGAATTTAAAAAGGTAAAAGGCATGGGGCCGGAAGCCTACAAGCTGATTGTGACGCCGGACCGGATTACGATCATGAGCACTTATCCCAATGGCGCATTTTATGCATTACAAACTATATATCAACTTCTTCCGGAATACATCTATCGTCCGGAGAAAAAAGAAGGAGTGAAGTGGGTTGTTCCTTGTTGCGAGATTGAGGATTCCCCCCGGTTTTCCTACAGAGGCATGCATCTGGATGTTTGCAGCCACTTTTTTGACGTTGATTATATCAAGCGATATATAGATCTGATCGCCATGCACAAACAGAATGTTTTCCATTGGCACCTGACGGAAGATCAGGGATGGAGGCTTGAAATAAAGAAATATCCCCAATTAACTGAGAAAGGTTCTATCCGCAAGGAAACCGTCATCGGAACTTTAGCTTCGGGCGTATATGACGGAACTCCTTACGGAGGTTATTATACTCAGGAACAAGTGCGGGAGATTGTAAAATATGCGGGAGACAGATTCATCACGGTATTGCCCGAAATAGAAATGCCCGGACATGCACTGGCGGCCATTTCTTGTTTCCCGGAACTTTCCTGCGGACTGGAAGACAAGTATGAACCGGCTACCCGTTGGGGAGTCTTTCCCCAGGTTTATTGCCCTAAAGAAACGACTTTTGCCTTTCTGGAGGATATTCTGTCGGAAGTTTTCGATTTATTCCCGTCTCCTTTGATTCATATTGGTGGAGACGAATGCCCGAAACAAAGTTGGAAAAAATGCGCTCATTGTCAGGACATGATAAAAAAATTAGGATTGAAAGATGAGTTTGAACTTCAGAGTTACTTTATTCAACGCATAGAGAAGTTCGTTAATTCCAAAGGACGTCAAATTATCGGTTGGGACGAGATATTGCAAGGAGGGCTTGCCCCGAATGCAACAGTGATGTCATGGCTGGGAGAAGAAGGTGGAATCAAAGCGGCCATGCAACATCACGATGCAGTGATGTGTCCTCACCAGAAGTATTATCTGGATTATTATCAGGCGGATCCTTCTACGGAAAAACTGGCCATGGGGCATTACGTCCCCCTGAAAGAAGTATACGATTACAATCCGGTTCCGGATACGCTCACCGCAGAAGAGAAGAAATACATTACAGGTGTGCAAGGATGCGTCTGGACAGAGTACATGAAAACGCCCGAACGGGTAGAGTACATGGCTTATCCTCGTGCGTTGGCAATTTGTGAGGCCGGTTGGAGTCATGCGGAGAATAAGAATTGGGACAGTTTTACCCACCGGTTGGAAAAACACTTTGTCCGTTTGGATGAGAAAAAGGTAAACTATTGCCGGGCGTTTTATGATGTGGAAATAAAGGTAGGGAAAGACGGGCCTTATTCCAAAGTCGTTTCTCTGAGTATCGATGCTCCTGATACGGAAATAAGATATACGACGGATGGAAGCGAGCCGACTCTATCTTCCCCTCTATATAAGATGCCGTTTGTTATCAACCCTTCGGAGACGGTCAAAGCGGGTGGTTTCCGCGGTTCGGCCTGTACAGGAAAAATAACTTCAAAAGGATTTAACTGAAAAAAAACATATTGATATTTTAGAAATATGAGATTAACAGAACAGCCTTCCAAATACAATGATTTGGAAAAGAAATCAGTAGATGAACTGATCCGGGATATCAATGCAGAAGATCAAACAGTGGCGCTTGCCATCGAAAAAGTACTGCCTGACCTGGGTAGAATGATTGATGCGATAGAACATCAACTACGTAACGGCGGACGTATGTTTTATTGCGGATGCGGCACAGGCGGACGCTTGTCCGTGCTGGATATCATTGAACTCCCGAATACATACGGCATTGATCCGGAAATGATACAATGCGTATTGGCAGGTGGCGTTGAAAATTTGGTAATGGCTCTTGAAGAGAAAGAGGATGATGAAGATGAAGGCTGGAAAGTCTTGACGGAGAGACATGTTTCACCCAAAGATTTTGTGGTGGGTATTTCTGCAAGCGGAACAACCCCTTTTGTCCTTGCAACTTTAAAAAAATGCAAAGAGAATGGTATTCCTTGCGGGTCTTTCGTCAATAATCCGGATTCCCCCATATCAAAATATTCGGATTATCCGGTAGAAGTGATTACCGGGCCGGAATTTGTGACGGGCAGTACCCGGATGAAGAGCGGCACATCGCAAAAAATGATTTGCGATATGATCAGCACAACTTTACTGATCCGGCTTGGGCGTGTGGAAGGCAACAGGATGGTCAACGTCCGGCTGATCAACAATAAAGTGGTAGACCGTTCGGTGCGGATGTTAATGGAACGGAATCCGCAGTTAACGGACTATGAGTTTGTAAAAAAGGCGATTGTAGAGTGTGGAAATGTCAAGAAAGCGGAAGCTTATTTGAAAGAGAAAGGAGTCCTGTAATGAAACTGATTGT
>JAITTA010000183.1 GCA_031287395.1 Dysgonamonadaceae bacterium
ATTTAAATAGTTATTTTTATGGCGTAAAAATACTAAATTATTCGGAAACCGGCATTATTTCGGCATTATTTTCCGTATTTTCCGTGTCTGCATCACCATTTACGTCTTCTTCCGTTTCGGAATCCACTTTACAAACCGAAGCGATTTCGTCATTACGCTTTTCCAGATTAATTAAACGGACTCCCTGTGTCGCACGTCCGATGACGTTAATATTGGACATTTTCAGACGAATTGTAATTCCGGACTTATTGATAATCATCAGGTCGTTATCATCCGTAACACTTTTAATACCTACCAATAAACCTGTTTTTTCGGTGACATTCAATGTTTTGACCCCTTTTCCTCCACGGTTGGTAATACGATAGTCGTCTATTTTGGAACGTTTTCCATAACCTTGTTCGGAAACCACCAGAATTGATTCGTTTTCTATGTCTTTTATACAGACCATTCCAACCACTTCGTCTTTTCCGTCGGCATCCAGTGTGATACCACGCACACCTGCAGCCGTGCGTCCCATGCAACGAACGGCTTTTTCATGAAAACGAATCGCCCTACCCTTCCGGTTTGCAATGACAATATTATTATCTCCATTGGTCATCCGTACCTGGATTACTTCGTCGTCTTCATGCAAGGTAATAGCGTTTACTCCATTCTGACGGGGGCGTGAATAGGCTTCGAGTAATGTTTTCTTGATAACACCTTTCTTAGTACAGAACAAAAGATAATGAGATTCAACAAACTCTTTGTCATTCAATTGTTTAACTCTCATAAATGCATTTACTTTATCATCAGAATCAATGTTCAGCAGGTTTTGGATGGCACGCCCTTTTGAGGTTCGTGTTCCTTCCGGAATCTGATACACCTTAAGCCAGTAACATTTTCCTTTCCGGGTAAAAAACATCATGGTGGCATGCATACTGGCCGGGTAGATGTATTCTACAAAATCTTCATCCCGGGTATCGGATCCTTTCGATCCGACTCCTCCCCTGCCCTGGGCTCTGAATTCAGCTAACGGAGTCCGTTTGATGTATCCCATGTGAGAAATGGTGATAATCATTTCATCGTCGGCATAGAAATCCTCCGGATTGAAATCTTCCGTAGCATACATGATTTCCGATTTACGCTGATCGCCGAATTTATCACGGACTTCCACCATTTCATCTTTAATTACCTGCATACAAAGATCTTCGTTATTCAATATCTCGTTTAAATAGGCAATTAATTTCTGTATTTCTTCGTATTCTGCACGCAATTTATCCTGTTCCAGACCTGTGAGTTGACGCAAACGCATCTCCACAATAGCACGGGCTTGAATTTCAGATAATTCGAAACGTTCGATCAATCGTTCGATCGCTTCCGCCGGACTTTGAGAAGAACGAATAATGGAGATCACTTCATCAATATTATCGGAAGCAATGATCAAACCTTCAAGAATATGAGCGCGTTCTTCCGCTTTTTTCAGGTCGAATTTTGTTCTGCGAATCACCACATCATGGCGGTGTTCCACAAAATATTTCACCATATCCTTCAAATTCAGCATCTTCGGGCGTCCATTCACCAATGCGATGTTGTTTACGCTGAATGAAGACTGAAGGGCCGTCAACTTGTATAATTTATTAAGCACCACGCTGGAATTGGCATCTCGTTTGATATCCACTACGATACGCATGCCCCGGCGATCGGATTCGTCATTTACATTCGAGATTCCTTCAATTTTCTTGTCTCCTACCAGATCTGCAATATGCTTGATTAATTCGGCTTTATTTACCAGATAAGGAATTTCCGATATAATGATTTTTTCTTTTCCGCTTTCGTTTTCGATTTCGGCTTTACCACGCACGATAACACGTCCTCGACCTGTTTCGAAAGCCTCTTTGACCCCTCCATACCCGTAAATAATACCTCCTGTCGGAAAATCCGGAGCCTTGATGTGCTCCATCAAGGCATCTATTTCGATATCTCCACGGGCATCTATGTATGCAATAATGGCATTGACCGTTTCTGACAGATTGTGCGGAGGCATATTGGTAGCCATTCCTACGGCAATACCGGAAGCGCCGTTCATCAAAAGATTCGGGATACGTGTCGGAAGCACTGTCGGTTCTTTCAGGGTATCGTCGAAATTAAGTTGGAAATCGACGGTATCTTTATCGATATCCCTTAACTTTTCTTCGGCCAGTTTCCTTAACCTGGCTTCTGTATAACGCATTGCTGCCGGCTCATCGCCATCGACAGAACCGAAATTTCCCTGTCCGTCTACCAATGGATAACGAAGCGACCAGGGTTGAGCCATACGCACCATGGCATAATACACGGAACTATCTCCATGCGGGTGATACTTACCAAGGACCTCTCCGACTATTCTGGCCGATTTTTTATATGGTTTATCGGAAGTATTTCCCAACTCGTTCATACCGAATAACACCCTCCGGTGTACCGGTTTAAATCCGTCTCTGACATCAGGTAAAGCACGTGAAACAATTACCGACATCGAATAATCGATGTAGGCTGATTTCATTTGCTCCTCAATGTCGATTTTGATAATTCGATCTTGATTTTCAGTCATTTATTTTGTAATTTGTTTGTTTTCTTCACAGGATTAATGTTGCAAAAAAGCGCACTAAGGTACTGCTTTTTTGTGGAATATTCAAATTTTGAGTCCTAAGTTTAAAGTGATGGGGTTTAATTTTTTTGACTAAAAGAAAAAAACATTCTCACATTACTTATTACTTAAAACTTAAAACTTAATTCCTATCTTTGTGGGATTATTTTTTATAATCCATACAATTAAAACTCAATGTACAACATCAAGAATATCGTTTTTGACTTGGGTGGAGTCATCATCACCCTGGATCACGAGAGAGCCGTAAAACGCTTTTTAGAGATTGGAGTGGACAATGCACGTGAATTATTGGATCCTTATCATCAAAAAGGAATTTTTCTGGATCTGGAAGAAGGAAAATTATCGAGGGAAGGTTTTTACGATGCGTTGAGAAAAGAAGCCGATAAAAATATTCCCAATGAAAATATCGACTACGGATGGTTTGGATTTCTAAAAGAAACTCCTGATTATAAACTGGAAATGCTCGAACAATTAAAGAAGCGATATAACTTGTTTTTACTTAGCAATACCAATCCCATCATCATGTCGTGGGCGCGCACGGGAGATTTTTCAGGAAAAGGAAAAAGTATAGAAGATTATTTCGATAAATTGTACCTTTCGTATGAAATAGGAATTACAAAACCGGATAAGAAAATATTCGACTATCTGATTGCCGATTCGGGAATCGACCCGAAAGAAACGCTGTTCATAGATGACGGTGCAGCAAATATCGAAGCAGGTAAAACATTCGGTATGAAGACCTATCAGCCCAAAAACGGAGAAGATTTCCGGGAAATTTTCGGGTAATCATATTTCAATACGCACAGATTACACGAACTATTTTTTCGTGGGATCTGTGTGAAACAAAAAATAAATGATATCACATGAAACGAGCATTAACCTTTGGCAAGCCCAGAGAAATGATCATGCGAGTTCCATACGACCATAAAAAAACAAATTATTAACGTATGAAAAACAGTATTTTTATAATCCTTTTTGCAACCTTATTTTTCATTTCTTGTCAGGGTCAGCCGGTTAAGATTGTTAATCTGAAGTGTGAACACATGGTAGATCCGCTTGGAATCGATGCGAAGTATCCCCGGTTTTCATGGCGAATAGAAAGCTCCAAAAACGGGGTATCACAAACCGCTTTCCGGATACTGGTCGGTACGGATTCTGCATCTTTGAGAAAAGGAGAAAACCTCGTTTGGGATTCAGGGATAATAAATGGGGAAACCCAATTGGTTGAATATAAAGGATCCGAATTAAAAAATTTCACCCGTTACTTCTGG
>JAITTA010000188.1 GCA_031287395.1 Dysgonamonadaceae bacterium
TTTTTATATTTTTCGGATATTGAGTTGTAAGTAGTGCTTTGGAAGCATCCGTAATTGTGTCTACAGGGACTTTTAATTCGTGCGAAATAGAATTGAAAAGAGTCTTGTATAATCGATCGGATTCATTTGATATGCTGTTTCTCTGAGCCGCTTGTCCTAAGTATTGGTGTTCGATCGCATTGGAAATCTGAGCCAGAAAAGTATCCCAGAAGATTCCGGTTTCACCTGTGAATGCTTTATTTTGCCTGACCGCTACAATACCGGGTTTGGTACGGGAACCTTTCAGAGGATAATAGGTATATTCGCCGGAAGGTAGCGTATCGGTGAAACGTCCTGCAGTTTTAGAATGCTTGAAAACCCAGTTGGCAATTCCCATTTCGGAATCGGAAAATTTCTGACCCGAAGGAAGGAATTTTTTATTGGTTAGTTGACCGCTTCCGTTCTGGATAATAAAATAAGCATCGACGGAAAAAAGTTTTTTGATGTCTTTTGTACTAGTCAGAATAACTTCCTTTACACTCATGGCTCCAGATAACTCTCTGGTAAGATGAAACAGGGCATTTGTCGTTTCTTCCCGGTTGACGGCCAGTCGTTCCTGTTTCCTTACTTTAGCCGTCAGGATTCCATTGAGTAAAGCAATGATGAAGAACATCATCAAAGTCAGGATATTTTGAGTTGTTCCGACATGAAATGTGAATTGCGGGGGTATAAAAATGAAATTCCAGGCCAAAGCACTTAGTGTCGCTGCAAGTAAAATGGGGCCGACCCGCAGGAAACTGGCCAGGAGAGATAATACAGCCAGTAAAATGAAAGATACGGATTGATAGCCTAATTCTTTAGACAAAGGGAAACACAATAAAACGGTTACAATGACAGCAAAAACAGCCGACAGGTATTCCTTGAACTTGGATCTGAATTTGGGCATTATGAACCTCTGTTTCAGTTTTCGTCCGCTCGATTCGGAACCGAGTATGTAAATGTCGATATTCCCGCTTTTTTCAGTTAGTTTTTTCAGGAGGTCTTTTTTCCAAAAGGAAAATGCCGACCTTTTGTCTTTTCCAGGTTTTCCGATAACGATATGAGAGATGTTTTCCCTTCGGGCGATTGTCAGGCAGGTTTCTACCAGGTCGTTTCCTGTAGTGGTAATGACGTTTCCTCCCAATTGCCTGACCAGAGTAATATTATCGGATAATTGTTTTTTATCTTCTTCAGATAATATTTGAGGAGTTTCCACATACAAGGCTGTCCAACTGGCATCCATCGAATAAGCCATTGTTTTGGTCCATCGAACCAGTTGTGCTGATGTTGGACTTGGACCGACCAGAACTAATAAACGTGAACCGGACTTCCACGGGCCTTGGATTCGTTTTTGTTGCATGTAAGACTTCAGTTGCTTATCGACCCGGTCGGCTACCAGTCGTAATGACATTTCCCGTAGAGCCGTGATATTTCCCTTACGGAAGAAATTTTTAACAGCTTCTTCCGAGCGTTCCGGAGTGTAAACCTTACCTTCAGCCAGGCGGACAAATAACTCATCAGGTGTGATGTCTACCAATTCCACTTCATCGGCCTGCTCAAAAATTTCGTCCGGGAGAGTTTCCCTGACGGTAATTCCTGTAATTTGGGCCACCGTGTCGGCCCGGCTTTCAAGGTGCTGTACGTTTACGGTAGTATAGACATTGATCCCGTTGTCGAGTAATTCCTGGACATCCTGATACCGTTTGAGATGGCGGCATCCTGGAGTATTTGTATGCGCCAATTCATCAACCAATACCAGGTAAGGATGTATTTCGAGGATCTCATCCAGATCCATTTCTTCCAGGATTTTTCCTTTGTATTCTATTTTTTTTCTCGGAATAACAGTAAGTCCTTTCAACAAATCGTTGGTTTCAGGTCGGTTATGAGACTCTACATAACCTACGGCCACATTTACTCCTTTGGACAGATCGGCTTGAGCTGTTTTGAGCATGGAGTAGGTTTTTCCAACGCCGGGAGACATCCCGAAAAATATTTTCAGCTTTCCACGTTTTTTACTTTTTTCTTCCTGTTGGAGCGAAGCAAGTAATTCATCAGGATTAAGGCGCGGATATTCCATGATCACTTTTATTTTATTCCATCCAGTTGTAGATTTAACAATAAAACATTCATTTTGGTTTCACCCAACCAATTCCACAGAGGTTTTTCGGTATTATTTTCAATCAATTGTTTCAGTTTTTGTTTTTGTTCACTGGAAAAATGCCGGGCTTCAGCAATTCTTTCTACTTGTAATAAGGCCGCCTGAGGTGAAATATGAGGATCCAGTCCGCTTCCGGAAGCAAATAACATTTCCGATGGGACTACTTGGTCGGAAGGCAATTTATTTACGGCAATGAATTCTTTTTTTCTCTGAATAATTTGTTCCTGTAGTTTCTTACTCGTAAGACTGAGATTCGATGCACCGGACGGTAATGTGTTGTATCCGGAGGCAGAAGGACGGGATGTAAAATAAGCTTTGTTATCGAATTGTTGTCCGATCAGAGCGCTTCCAATTACAACCCCGTTTTTTTTCACTAACGAGCCGTTGGACTTATCATGGAAGCAAACCTGGGCAATGCCTGTAATGAAAAGAGGATAGATAATGCCTAACAGTAAGATCATTATTCCTGATATTTTCAGAGATATAAAGATTCGTTTCATACTCATTATTTAAAACAATTGTAAAATCATATCGATTAATTTGATTCCGATAAAAGGGGTTATTAGCCCTCCTAAGCCGTATATCAACAGATTACGTATAAGTGAAGTAGTAACCGGTTCTGTCCTGTATTTCACCCCTTTCAATGCCAGGGGTATAAGCAGGATGATAATCAATGCATTGAAGATCACTGCACTTAATACGGCGTTTTCGGGAGACGATAATTTCATAATATTGAGTACGGATAAAACTCCGTTTTCGGAAGTCCCGGCGTACAAAGAGACTGCTATGGCCGGAATGATCGCAAAATATTTTGCTACATCGTTGGCGATACTGAAGGTCGTTAAAGCTCCACGTGTCATCAATAATTGTTTCCCGACTTCTACCACTTCGATCAGTTTTGTCGGGTTACTATCCAGATCGACCATATTTCCGGCTTCGCGGGCCGCTTGTGTTCCGTTGTTCATGGCGATTCCCACATCCGACTGGGCCAGAGCCGGAGCATCGTTGGTTCCGTCTCCGATCATACCGACCAGATGTCCTTTAGCCTGTTCGTCGCGGATACGTTGTAATTTATCTTCCGGTTTGGCTTCGGCCAGGAAATCGTCAACTCCGGCTTCTGCGGCAATGGCGGCGGCGGTAAGAGGGTTATCTCCTGTTATCATAACGGTGCGGATTCCCATTTTACGTAATTGAGCAAATCGTTGTTTGATGCCTCCTTTGACGGTATCTTTCAGGTGGATAATTCCCAAAACATGGTTGTCTTCAGCCACAATCAGGGGAGTTGCTCCCATTTGCGCCAGTTCTTTGGCTTTTTCTTCTGTTTGCTTTGGAAAATAACCGTTGTTATTCAGAATAAATGAACGGATGGCTTCTACTGATCCCTTCCTGATTTGCTTGCGTTTTCCGGAAATACGGATGTCCACGCCGCTCATACGGGTTTGAGCTGTAAAAGGAACAAAGTCGGCATCCATTTTTGTCAGGTCCTGTTTGCGAATACCGTATTTTTCTTTTGCCAAAACCACAACGGACCGGCCTTCCGGGGTTTCGTCACTGAGGGATGAAAGTTGAGCGGCATTTGCTAATGTAATCAGGTCTATATTTTCAGCCGGAATAAATTCATGAGCCATCCTGTTCCCGAAAGTAATAGTTCCTGTTTTATCCAGCAGAAGTACATCTACATCGCCTGCAGCTTCAATTGCATGGCCACTTGTCGCAATCACATTCCGTTTCATCAATCGGTCCATTCCGCTGATACCGATGGCGCTTAACAGTCCTCCGATAGTTGTCGGGATAAGGCAAACCAACAAGGCGATCAGTACCGGCAATGTGAGGTTTTGAGACAATGGCAAGCCGGAAGCTTTCAGACTGTATCCGAAGAAGGCCGGTAAAGTTGCCACAGCGATAATGAAAATAACAGATAAGGAGATCAGAAGAATTGTCAGGGCGATTTCATTCGGCGTTTTTTTACGTTGAGCGCCTTCTACCAATGAAATCATCCGGTCTATAAATGTGTTTCCGGCATCAGAGGTTATCTTAATAATCATCCGGTCGCTGAGAACTTTTGTCCCTCCGGTGACTGCATTACGATCACCTCCGCTTTCACGGATAACAGGGGCCGATTCTCCCGTAATTGCCGATTCATCGACACTGGCAATCCCTTCGATAATTTCTCCGTCGGAAGGAATGGTATCTCCCGCTTCGCAGATCACGATATCGTCTTTTTTAAGTAAAGATGCTGCAATCATTTCTTCTTTTCCATCGGTTAATTTTCGTGCTTTGGTTTGTGAGCGGTTGGCCTTGAGGCTTTCAGCTTGTGCTTTTCCCCTTCCTTCAGCAATACTCTCCGAAAAATTGGCAAACAAAACGGTAATCCAGAGCCATAAAGATAATTGAAAATGGAAAATGGAAAAACAATGTTCGACGTTAGCTAATTGAGAATTGAAGATGGTTATGATAGAGGTAACTACAGCTCCCAGAGCTACAATGAAAATGACGGGATTTTTAATTAAACTGTGTGGATTCAATTTTATAAAAGCCCCTTTTACAGCTTCCAGAAGTATTTTCCTGTCTATAAATTTATGATTTGTCATTTTAATGTTAATAAATGTTAAAATAAAATACCGTTCTGTAATAAAAAGTGTTCGGCAACAGGTCCTAGTGATAGAACGGGGAAAAAGGTCAATCCTCCTACAATCAGTATGATGGCAATCAATAATCCTCCGAAAAGCCAGTTATCTGTGCGGAAAGTTCCCTGGGAGACAGGTGTTATTTTTTTTTGTCCCAGATTGCCTGCAATGGCCAGAACCGGAATGATGACACCGAATCGTCCTATTAACATTCCTACAGCAGTCAGGATATTATAAAAAATAGAGTGGACGTTCAGGCCGGCAAAGCTACTTCCATTATTTCCTGCAGTAGAACCGAAAGCATAAAGAATTTCGGAAAGTCCGTGCGGACCGGTGTTATTCAGGCCGGATAATCCTGCCGGGATACAACAGGCGATGGCTGAAAATATCAGGATAACAATGGCTGGAGCCAATACTGCGAGCATACACATTTTAATCTCGAAGGCTTCGATTTTTTTTCCAAGAAACTCCGGTGTCCGTCCAACCATCAAACCGGCAATAAACACGGTTAATATGACAAAGATGATCATACTGTACATTCCGGCTCCTACACCTCCGAAAATGACTTCTCCGATCATCATATTGACCATGGCAACCATGCCGGATAAAGGAGATAAACTATCGTGCATAGTGTTGACCGAACCACTGGAAGCTGCAGTCGTTACTTCAGACCAGAGAACACTACCGGCAATACCGTTACGGGTTTCTTTTCCTTCCATGTAGGACAGGTTTCCCCAGATTTCCGATGGTTGATATTCCGAATACAGGGATATAGCCAGGCCGCTCAGAAAGAGAATAGACATAACGGCAAATAGTACCCGGCCTTGTCCCGGGGATTTTACCATTTTACTATAAGTAAAAGTCAATGAAACAGGAATGAGAAGGATGGCAAACAGTTCCAAAAAATTAGAAAACGGAGTTGGGTTTTCCAATGGATGAGCGCTGTTGGTGTTAAAAAATCCTCCGCCATTTGTTCCCAATTGCTTGATTGCGATTTGGGATGCGGCCGGACCTTGCGGAATGATTTGGGTGACCCCTTCCAGGGTTATTGCTTCTGTATAAGGATTGATGTTTTGAACAACGCCTTCTCCTGCCAGTAAAACAGCCCAAATGATAGATAAAGGTAAAAGGATGTAGAGAACGGAACGGGTTAAATCCACCCAGAAATTACCGATGGATTGGACGGTCTGTCCTGTAATTCCTCTTACCAACGCTGCGAAAACCGCTATTCCTGTTGCCGCACTGACAAAATTCTGAACGGTAAGTCCGATCATCTGGCTGAAATAACTCAATCCGGTTTCTCCTGCGTAACTTTGCCAGTTGGTATTAGTCACAAAACTGATGGAGGTATTCAATGCGGTATGCCAGTTCATGTTGTCTACATGCTGCGGATTGAACGGTAACCATCGTTGTGTCGATAAAAGGATAAAAAGAATGACAAATCCAAAGAAATGAAACGTCAGCAATGCTAAGCAATATTTTTTGAAATCCATTGATTCAGAAAAATTTACAGAAGATAATTTATATATGACTTTTTCCGGTTTTCCGAATATGGGAAGCATAAAATGTTTTTGTCCATCCAATACTTTGTATATATAATTGCCTAAAAATGGGGCAACTACAATAAGTAAAAAGGTAAACGGCAATACGGTTCTTAAAATTTCCATTGCTGTAATGTTCTGTTATTGTTGCAAAGGTAGGAAAAATTCTTTTTTAAACCCCTAAAAAACAGGTTTTTGCTCAAAGGAAAGTGTAAATGGGTAACGATATAGAAATGAGCGGACTTCTTTTCGCTGCTGCGCTTTACCATTGTTTCAAATAACTCAAAGACAAAAGTATAAAACTTTCTTGAAATTAACAAGCAGTATATGTTTTTTTATTTCAAACATTTATAAATCAACGATATAATGTAAAATATCCTATCGTTTTTTTCAATCCTTCTTCCAACTGAATTTTCGGTTGCCAATCCAAAATCTGCTTTGCCAATGAAATATCAGGTTGCCGTTGTTGCGGGTCGTCTTGAACAGCCGGTAGAAAGATAATTTTTGATTT
>JAITTA010000157.1 GCA_031287395.1 Dysgonamonadaceae bacterium
AATGAAACAAAGGAAATAATGCCGGGGAAACCGGCAGAAATAAATTGTAGAGACGGAGTCTGTTCCGTTCCTGTAAGGAGTTTGTTTTTAAAGAAAAAATGATTATATTGGCGCGCGGGTGAGGCTGGGTTAGTCTCTCTCTCTCTCTCTCTCTCTCTCTAACATAAATGACGAATCAACAAAATTCAATATGGTAAATTTTGTTAAAATAAAATTTAAGCTATAAGAAAAAGCCTGTTGCATGAATTATGTTGTATAAGTCTCGGCGAAAATAACTATTTCTTTTCTAGAAGCTGCAAAAATCGTGCCAAAAATCAAGGTATAAAATTACTGTTTTTGAGTTTTTTCTCTCATTATAAAGCATTCCCTATGATATAACAGTATTTTTGTAGGTATTGTATATAAATTTGGAAAGTAACTTCAAAAACAACTACTTTTGTAACAACAAAAGAATTGTAATATTATGGAACAAGATTCTCCAAAGAAACAATCACGTTTAAAAAGTTTTGCTGTGGCTTTCCGCGGACTAAAAATCATTTTCGTCGGTGAACGGAATTTCCGCATACAATTGTTACTGGGATTATTTGCCGTTATTGCCTGTTTTTTCTTTCAAGTTACCACTAGTGAATGGATAGTCGTTTTATTATTGATAGCCGTTATTTTATCGACAGAAGCGCTCAATACTTGTATCGAGTATATATGCGATTATATTTCTCCGGAATACCATCACATGATTAAGAAAATCAAAGATGTGGCTGCCGGAGCGGTATTACTTTGTGTCATTATTGCTGTTGTTATCACCTGTATTATTTTCATTCCTTACATTCACAACATGCTGAGCGTAGGGGTTAGGTAAGTGTTATATTAATCTATACAATCCACCGGGGATGGCTTTGACCATTCCGTCTAATTCCATGTCAAAAAGGAGGGAAGACAATTTGCTGACAGGGAGGTTGAGTTCTATTGATAATATATTGAGATGAATACTTTCGGATTTGGCCAGGAGGTTTATAATCTGTTGTTGTTCGGGAGGTAAGTCTATCGGCAATTTTCGTTGTATTACTTCGTTACTTTTCTTTTGATAGCTGGTTTTCCAACACATTTCCCTCATGATATCTTCTGCATTTTCAACGAGAGCCGCTTTTTTTTCTTTAATGAGTTTATTACAACCTTGAGAATAAATATCATTAACCTTTCCGGGTATGGCAAAAAGGTCTTTATTGTAAGCATCGGCAATATTGGCAGTGATCAGCGCTCCTCCTTTTCCAGCGGATTCCACGACCAAGGTACAATCGGAAATTCCGGCGACGATTCGGTTTCGTTTGACAAAATTTTGTCTGTCGGGGTTGGTTTCACTTAAAAAATCGGTTAATAGTCCCCCTTTTTCCAGCATTTCGATGGCTAGTTTCCGGTGTTGATGGGGGTAAATTAAATCCAGGCCGTGCGCCAGTACTCCGACAGTCGGTAATCCGTTTTTCAAAGCTGCCTGGTGAGCGGAGTAGTCGATTCCGTAAGCAAGTCCGCTGACAATCAGGATGTTTTTGTATTCTTCGGATAATTCTTTTACGATGCGTTCTGTTGTTTCCCGTCCGTAAGCCGATGCGTTTCTTGTTCCCACAATGCTGATAATTTTGTTTGCATTGAGATCTGCGTTGCCATGGAAATACATGATTACCGGAGAATCGATGCATTCACGGAATCGTACCGGATAGTTTTCGTTTTTGATGTACAATACTTTGATTCCGTTTTTTTCAATGAAAAGTACTTCTTTTTCTGCTCGTTTAAGTACTGCGGGATTTCTGATTTCAGCGATTACCCGACGGTTTATTCCTGAAATTTGTTCCAGTATCCGTGCTTTTTCTTTGAAAAGCGACTCCGGATCTCCAAGATGTTCGATGATTTGTTTGGCGGTGATGTTGCCGATTCCTTTGACTAGAGTCAGTCCGATCTGATAGATTAAGTTTTGGTTGTACATATTTTTAAGGATGTTTTCTTCTTGATAATAATTCGTCGAAATAATCTCCTCTGGTCAGTTTTCCGTTTTGTAAGACGATCACATCGACCTCTGCTTTCGTGCATAATTGACTGTCTTTTTCTCTGTAGATGGATTGGGAAAAGATGAGTTTTACTCCTTTACGGGTTACATTTAAGCGGGAAGAGAACAAGTCGCTTCCGGTAAGAGGTGATTTATATTGGATCTCGATACGGGAGACCATCGGATCTATTTTTTGTTGTTGTAATTCCAGGAATGAAACTCCGAGGCTTTCCAAAAATTCATGGCGTGTATGTTCCATGTAGTGCAGGTAATTGGCATTGTTGACGATTCCCTGGGTATCGCATTCGTAATCCCGGACTTTCATTTTTATTTCAAAGATAAAGGGTTCCATAATTCGATGGTATTGAGTTAATTTGTGGAGGATGGATATCCGACACGTTTGAACAATTTATCGTTTGGGCGAACTTTTTCCGGAACTTTCATGGAAAACAGTTCTCCTTTTACGGTTTTTCCTACAGGTTCCAGCGCTACGCGGATCTCTTCCGGTTCGAAAAATAAAGCTCCGGTGGTCGGACCGGTAATCAGCACTTTGTCGCCCGGTTCGAGCGATTGTGTTTCCATCAGGAATTCGGCTACACCCAACCTGGAAAAATATTTTATCACTTTTCCGATGTAGATTTTACGTTCTGTTGCTTCATTACCATATTTATCGCTCCATTCCCCCAAGCGTTGGCCGAGATAATAACCATTCCAGAATCCGCGGTTAAAGACGGTCTTCAGACGAGTATTCCAATTCTCGATTTTTTCATCCGTGAAATCGTTATTACAGTAAGACTCTATGGCTTCTTTATAACATTCCGTGACAATTCTGACGTACTCCGGCCCACGTGCTCGTCCTTCGATCTTGAATACCCGGACCCCTGCGTCCAGCATTTTATTCATAAAATGAATGGTTTTCAAATCTTTGGGCGACATAATATACTGGTTATCTATTTCCAGTTCGATGTCGCTTTCTTTGTCCTTGACGGTATATCCTCTGCGGCATAACTGGTTACAAGCTCCACGGTTGGCTGAGGAATCCATTTCATGAAGGCTCAAGTAACATTTCCCGGAGACGGCCATGCATAAAGCTCCATGGCAAAACATTTCAATTCCGACCGGTTTTCCTTTCGGGCCGCGGATATCCTGATCCTGTATTTGGGTATGTATCTTTTTGACCTGATCCAGGTTTAATTCCCGCGCGAGCACGACGACATCTGCAAATTGAGCATAAAATTGAAGGGATTCGATATTGGAAATATTGAGTTGGGTAGACAGATGGACTTCTACTCCGATACTTCGTGCATAGGTCATGGCGGCCACATCGGCAGCGATGACGGCAGTCAGCTTTGCTTTTTTTGCCGCATCGATGATTTGCTTCATCAAAGGAATGTCCTGATCGTAAATGATGGTATTGACCGTCAGGTAACTTTTCACCTTGTTTTTTTTGCAGATTGCGGCAACCTGGTGTATATCTTCAATCGTGAAATTATTGGACGACCTTGAACGCATATTCAGTCCTTCGATTCCGAAGTAGATGGAATCGGCACCTCCTTGTATTGCTGCTGCCAGGGAATCGTACGATCCTGCAGGAGCCATAATTTCATATGTATTCTTATTTTTCACGATTTTTGAATTGTTTCAAGCGACAAAGTTACATTTTTCTTGTGAAAAATACATGGTCGCCGTATCATTCACCGGCCCAATTCGAATGC
>JAITTA010000266.1 GCA_031287395.1 Dysgonamonadaceae bacterium
TAACTAAATTAATGGAATATTGTCATGGATGCTGAATCATTGAAATTATATAAAAGTATGAGATATAACACGCAGGAAAAACGGTTGGCTTTACCGGAATACGGAAGGAATATTCAGAATATGGTGGATTATTGTGTTGCCATCCCCGATCGGGGCGAACGGAAACGATGTGCCGATACCATCATCAACATCATGGGTAATATGTTCCCGCATTTGAGGGATGTGAATGACTTCAAACACATTTTATGGGACCATTTGGCCATTATGTCGGATTTTAGTCTGGATATCGATTATCCTTATGAGGTGATCAAGAAAGAAGATTTGTATGCCAAACCGGATAAATTACCTTACAGCCAGGGGAATATTGCCTATAAGCATTATGGTAAAAATTTGGAAAACATGATTAATAAGGCCCAAGAGTACGAACCGGGAGAAGAACGCAACCAGTTGATCGGTTTGTTGGCCAACCACATGAAAAAATCGTTTCTAACGTGGAATAAAGAAGTTGTGGACGATGCTAAAATTTTTAAAGATTTGGAATATCTTTCCGGTGGAAAAATTGTGTTGGATGAAGAGTCTACTAAATTGACCGAATCGAAAGATATTTTGATGAAGAAAAATAAAAATCTTACAAGAAGACAGAACAAATAAATTCTTATGGCCTCATTTGTCATTGAAGGAGGGCACCGCCTATCCGGGGAAATTGTGCCGCAGGGAGCTAAAAATGAAGCTCTGCAGGTTATTTGTGCAACATTATTGACTCCGGAAAAGGTTACAATCCATAATGTTCCGGATATTCTCGATGTAAATAATCTGGTTGTTCTTTTGGGTGAAATGGGAGTGAAGATCGATCGCCCTTCGCCCGGCACTTATACATTTCAGGCAGATGAAGTCAACCCGGATTACTTGGAGTCGGAGGAGTTTTTGAAAAAAAGCGCCTCATTGAGAGGGTCGGTAATGATTGTCGGTCCATTGGTCGCCCGTTTTGGTAAGGCCCTGATTCCTAAACCGGGAGGGGATAAAATAGGCCGTCGTCGCTTGGATACTCACTTCATCGGGATTCAGAAACTAGGCGCTGAATTTGAGTACGATGCGGAAAGGCAACTTTATGAAGTGACATCTCAGGGACTGAAGGGTGTTTATATGCTCCTGGACGAGGCTTCCGTAACGGGTACAGCCAATATTTTGATGGCATCAGTGCTTGCAAAAGGGAAGACGACCATTTACAATGCGGCTTGCGAGCCTTATTTACAGCAGCTTACCCGGATGCTCCGGTCGATGGGAGCCAAAATCGACGGATTGGGCTCTAACTTGCTGAATATAGAAGGAGTGGATTCTTTAGGCGGCTGTGTTCATACGATTTTGCCGGATATGATTGAAATAGGTAGTTTTATCGGTATGGCTGCCATGACGGCATCCGGTATCCGTATAAAGAATGTTTCTTTTGAAAATCTGGGAATCATCCCGGACGCGTTCCGTCGTTTTGGGATTGTTGTAAAACAGGAGGGGGATGATATGGTGGTTCCTCAACAGGATTCTTATTCCATTGAAACATTTATCGACGGTTCCATCATGACCATTGCCGATGCTCCGTGGCCCGGGCTTACTCCCGATTTGCTGAGCGTTTTCCTTGTTGTGGCTACACAAGCCAATGGAAGTGTCCTTATTCATCAGAAAATGTTTGAAAGCCGGTTGTTCTTCGTCGATAAGCTGATCGATATGGGAGCGCAGATTATCTTGTGCGATCCGCACCGGGCAACGGTGATCGGCTCAGCCCGGCGATACAAACTACGTGCTGCCAATATGATATCGCCCGATATCCGCGCCGGAATTGCTTTGCTGATCGCTGCTATGAGTGCGGAAGGTACCAGCCGTATTCATAATATTGACCAAATCGATCGTGGATACCAGGATATCGACAAACGATTGAATGCATTGGGTGCAAGAATTACGAGAATACTATGATTGTCCGGGAAGATGTAATAAAAATAGGCCATTTCAACAAACCCCACGGTATTAAAGGAGAACTGTCTTTTGCGTTTACGGATGATTCGTTTGATGAAAACGAGTGCCCTTTTCTTATTTGCGAATTGGATGGAATTTTTGTGCCGTTTCGAATGGAAGAATACCGGCTTAAATCCGCTGCTGCGGCATTAGTCAAATTGAAAGGTATCGATACGGATGAAAAGGCAAAAATGTTTTCCAATACCGAAGTTTATTTTCCAAGGCAATACCTGAAATCAAATCCTGCATCGGATTTTGATACCTGGGATTATTTTACCGGATTCACATTGCAGGACGCAGATACAAATACCATAGGACGTATTATTGATGTCGACGAAACGACTCTCAATGTCTTGTTCGTTGTGGAATATCAATCCGGAGAAGTTTTAATTCCTGCGTCCGGAGAAATCATTCTGGAAATCAATGAAAAACAAAAAATTGTCCGGATGGAACTCCCGGAAGGGTTGTTGGAGTTGTGAAGTGTCGGTGAAGAAGAACTTTTCAGCTTTCTAACAACCGGTCAATCCAAAATCATGATTTGTATTTTTGAAATGTTTTACAAATATACAAATTATAATTTGAATTTTGATGTCTGTTGATGCAAAATGTTTGGCTGTGAACG
>JAITTA010000167.1 GCA_031287395.1 Dysgonamonadaceae bacterium
TTGATTGATATTGCGGATACCGGAAATATTATGCCTCCCAAAACAACCTGGTTTGAACCTAAATTGCGTTCGGGGCTGGTCATTCATAAATTGTCCTGAAATTTTTCCGGATTGAGAAAAAAAATGTATATTTGTGGTTTATCAAAGAAGAAAATAAATAAATAAAATAATATCGTATGAAGTTCATAGTTTCTTGTAATTCATTACTGAGCCACTTACAGACAATAGGCAGGGTTATTGCTTCTAAAAATTCCATTCCGGTTCTGGATTGTTTTTTATTTGATTTGAAAGGAAATCAGTTGGCTATTACGGCAGCAGATGCGGAAACCCGTATGTCCACAACTATTGAAGTGAATAATACCGAGGGTTCCGGAGTGTTTGCAGTTCCGTCCAAAAATCTGTTGGATGCGTTGAAAGAATTACCGGAACAGCCTATTACTTTTTCTATCAATGACGATAGCCTGGAAATTTTCATTTATTATGAAAATGGAAAATACAATTTTGTCGGTTTGAAAGGGGATGAATATCCTCAGCCTAAACCTTTGAAAGAAGACTCGGTCGGTTTGCAGATTGCTGCTTCCGTCTTCCTTTCTGGAATTTCCCGGACATTATTTGCTACGGCAGACGATGAACTGCGTCCTGTGATGAATGGCCTGTATCTGGATATAACGGCAGAGGATATTACTTTTGTAGCTTCCGACGGACATAAATTAGTCCGTTGTAAAACGCTGGCAGCTAAAGGAACAGAACGTTCTTCCTTTATCCTGCCTAAAAAGCCGGCCAACCTGCTGAAAGCAATTTTACCGAAGGAATCGGGTGATGTTTCCATTGGATTCGACGATAGTAATGCATACATTACCATGGAGAACTTTATTCTGGTATGTCGTTTGATTGAAGGTCGTTATCCTAACTACAACGGGGTAATTCCAACCGGAAATCCATACAAAGTGACAGTCGACCGGTTGATGTTGTTCAATGCTCTGAAACGTGTGTCGGTCTTTTCAAATCCGGCCAGCAGTCTGGTTAAATTAGGAATTTCAGGAAATAACATTTTGGTTTCTGCTCAGGATATTGATTTTTCTACCTCTGCCGAAGAAACGGTACCTTGCGTTTATGATGGGGAAGATATGAATATCGGATTCAAAGGCACATACCTGATTGAAATACTTAATAATATTCCTTCTCAGGAAGCGGTACTGGAATTGGCCGATCCTACAAGAGCCGGTCTGGTTTTACCGTCGGAAAATGAAGAAGGGGAAGACTTATTGATGTTACTGATGCCGATGATGCTGAATGATTAAAGTAAAAACATGAAACTGAATTTGAAAAATCCCCTGGTTTTCTTTGATCTGGAAACGACGGGGATTAATATTATAAGTGATCGTATTGTGGAAATAGCTTATTTGAAGATCTATCCCAATGGCGATGAAGATTCCAAAACCCGAAGAATCAATCCGGAAAGACCGATTCCACCGGAATCGACGGCCATACACGGCATCAGTGATGAGGATGTCCGGGATTGTCCTACCTTTAAACTCATTGCAAAATCCTTGGCATCTCAACTTGAAGGATGTGATTTGGCCGGATATAATTCCAACCGGTTTGATATTCCTTTGCTGGCGGAAGAATTTTTACGCGCCGGAGTGGATTTGGACCTGACGAAGCGGAAATTTGTCGATGTACAGACCATATTCCATAAAAAAGAACAACGGACTCTTTCGGCCGCCTATAAGTTTTATTGTGATAAGGAATTGGAAGATGCCCATAGTGCGGAAGCCGATACAAAGGCTACTTATGAAATCTTGAAGTCTCAATTGGACCGGTATCCCGATCTGGAAAACGATGTTAATTTCCTTTCTGAATTTTCTGCTTTCGGTAACAATGTGGATTTTGCAGGACGTTTGGTTTACAATGAAAAGAATCAGGAAGTTATCAATTTCGGCAAATATAAAGGTCAACTGGCTGATGAAGTGCTTAAAAATGATCCCGGATATTATGGTTGGATCATGCAGGGAGACTTTCCCTTACACACAAAGCGGGCATTCACCAATATTCGATTGAAAGCATTCGGGAACGCTCTGAAATAGTTTGCCTGGAAAAATACAAAGGAGTTACTTAAACAGATAGATGCAGTCTTGGATGTGTATCTTGATTACCTTCTCCTGTAAAAGAGGAAGAAAAATAAAAGAATGATTCCGGGAGGAAAAACAACATTCCAAAACATCAGGTTGATTTTATTTTCCCGGATTTTTAATTTATCCAGCAAATCCGTCCGGAAGGTTTTATTCCTGAGATTGATGAGTTCGGTATCATCGGTTAGATAACTGACCGCATTCATGATGAAGCCGGCATTCCCGTATGTAGTACCGGAATACCGGTCATAACCCATGGGGGCATATCCCGTTTCGGCTTCATTCCGAATCACTTCTTCCGATGCAATAATGATCATTTTCGTGTGTTGGCCGGAGGCTAAAAATTTCCGGTCTTCCATATCGATCGATGTGGGTGGAATCCTGTTTGCAAATATCGAATTGAATTTCCCTTCCAGCAAGGCGGCAACCGGCAGGTAAGATTGATTAAAATAGTGATTATCGGGTTCTTTTTCGGTTTCCTGTAAAGAAATCAATTCGGGAACCTGTATCGGATGAGAATGTGCTGAAGATGTGAGTAATACCTGTTTTTTTATATCCGGATTCTTATCATCCGTGAATGAAAGACTGCTTGTGAACTCACTTTTGATGAGAGGTAAATCTTTTGTAACGGGATTATCCCGGTTGGGAACGAGCAAAGGTGCATAATACCAGGGTTTTAACGTGTATCTTACAGAAGATGATATTTTAGAGGCATCGTTATACACAGGAATATACATACATTGAGTATCCTGTATCAGTATGGGATTGATTCTGACTCCGTATTTGAATAGCAGGTCTTCCAGATTGACCTCGTTAACGCGGCTTATTGTTTTTCCGATTTCGGCAAGCGATTCCGGAGATTGTAATTGAACACCGTTTATCAGCCAGAGGATGCGTCCTCCTCTCATAAGATATTGGTCTAAAATAAATTTTTCTTCTTCTGTATAAGGAAGTTGTGGCCCTGCGACAATTACCAGTTCGTAGTCGTCGAGTTGATTGAGTTTGTTCGACATCATTCCGCGGTCGATTTGGAAAGAAGAACTTAGCCTGTCTGTAATGTCCTTAAGAAGAGGTTCTTCCAGTTCGCCATGCCCTTCTATGAAAACAATTTTTCTGTTTTTTCCCGATATTACCAGTTGTATTCCATGGACGATATTGTATTCCAGTGATTCGATTGAAGCGTTCAGGTTTTCTTCGCTCGATCTTCCCTGTTGGTCGGCCAGAAGATAAACCATTGTTTCGGAATTTTTGTATTTTATTTTTAGCCAGGGGAATAGGATTTGTTGGAATCGTTTACCATCCGGGTCCTTTTCATTGATGGAAACTCCTCTGATGTTTTGTTTATCTAATGCATCGACCATCCCTTCGCATGCCTGCGGATCGGTTGTTTTTATTTTGATTTTTTGGGGGGTAATCCGGTTGAAATTGTCGATGGTATTCCGTATTTCCTTTTGCAACCGGGTAAATCCGGCATTCATTTTCCCGTCGAGATAGAGTTCCATTTCAATTGGAGATTCCACTTGCCTCAAAATATTTTTTGAAGGCTCGCTTAAAGTATATCGCTTGTCGTTGGTGCAATCCATTCGTATATCGAGCCAAAAACTGCCGGAAATAAGAAGAACAAAAATTGCCGTTTCTATTATCGGAATTGGGGATTTGATTTTGGCGCCCGACAATAAGTCTGTCAGGATGAAAAATAAAATCGTGATTGCCAGTAAATACCACAAATCGCTAAAATCCACAAGTCCTTTTTGAATTGACAGGTATCGTGCATGTAATCCCAGGTTCCGTATAAATAGTTGCGTTTTACCGGAAGAAAAGATTCCGGCAATGAGGTCGAATCCCAAATACAGGAAGGCCGATAATGACAATCCGATGATCAGGGCCATCATCTGGTTGGAGGTCAGGGCAGAAGAAAAAATAGCGATGCCGGAAAAACACAAAGCTATGAAAATCAACCCGGTATATGATGTGGTGACGGATCCCAGGTCTATGTTACCAACCGGATTTCCCAGAAAATAGATACTAACGACATATATGACAGTCGGAATAAGCGCTATAATTACCAGGAGTACTAGTGCTGATAATTTTGAAAAAATGATACGACGAAGGCTTAGGGATCTTGATGGTAAAGATGAGATGGGAATAAGACACATTAATAAAAATGGCGCCAAGGAAAAAAACGGAGTCATCGATGCATATCCGTTTTCAGGAATGTTGTAACTTCCGGGAATGATCCAAAGCAGGCACCCACAGAGAATAAGGAAAATAAGAATGAAAATCAGCCCGGATGATGAGCGAAACAACAATTTCAACTTTGAAAACATGCGTTATACGTTATACATTGTACATTATACGTCTTGCGTTTTTACGTTTGTCGTGCATAAGCCAAAAGTAAAAATGCAAGACGCATATAGTGTAAACGTCCCTATCTCATCCCTTTTAAAGCTCTCTGTAATTCTTGTCGTGCAAAAAAGATTCTGCTTTTTACCGTTCCGAGCGGGAGATTCAGTTTTTCAGAGATCTCATTGTATTTATAACCTGCCAGGAATAAGGAAAACGGCATTTTCAGGTCGCTATTGAGGTGATGGATCGCCTGATCGATTTCTTTGATGGTGAAAGCTCCTTCCGGAGTATCAAACCCGGAGTCCTGGGATAGGTTCAGGTGATACAAATCTTCGGTTTTATCGATGATGGTCTGGCTTCTTACTACTTTTCGATAATTGTTTATGAAAATATTACGCATGATAGTTAATACCCACCCTTTGAAGTTGATATTATCCACATATTTTTCCTGATTATCTAATGCTTTTAGAGTCGTGTCTTGTAATAAATCCTGTGCATCATCTTTGTTTGCTGTCAGCATCATTGCAAAATTGTACATATTTCCCTGGATGCCGAGTATCTTTTCTTGAAACTGTGACTTGTTCATATCTATGAATTTTATATTTTTGCCTAAAAACTGTAAACTCAATGTTCTCTTTTTTTCGTAACATTATGTAACAAAGGAACCCAAATTAATCCATCTTAGCGCCCTTTTTTAGTTAAATAATGTTAAAATACGAATTAAATATGAGAATGTTCTATTTTTGTTTAAAAAAGAGCAAAAGGAGACTGAGAAAAACTATAAAATTGTTAATTGGACTTTGCAAATATGAAGAAAATACTTTTTTTGGCTTTGAATTTTATGTTGGTAAGTGCAGATTTGTTTGCCGGTTCCGACATTCCTGTTGTGTATAAAATTGATTTGAAACGTGAAATTGACCCGACAAGTCGTCTTTATGTTTCAAAAGGATTGCATGAGGCTCAAAAACAAAAGGCAGAAGCTATTCTGTTGCATTTAAATACGTACGGAGGGGCGTTAGTGGATGCGGATACTATCCGTACGGCTATTTTATACAGTCCCATACCTGTCTATGTTTTTATCGATAATAATGCGGCATCAGCAGGAGCCTTGATTTCCATTGCATGTAAGAAAATATATATGCGCCGGGGGGCGAATATCGGAGCGGCAACTGTAGTCAACCAGAGCGGAGAAGTCCTCCCCGATAAATACCAGTCGTATATGCGTTCTACCATCCGGGCTACAGCGGAATCCCACGGAAAAGATACCATTGTTACCGGGCAGGATACGGTTATAAAGTGGAAACGTGATCCCCGTGTTGCAGAGGCGATGGTGGATGACCGTATTTCTATTCCTAATGTGACGGATTCGGGTAAGATATTGACTCTGACGGCGCAGGAGGCCTTGAAAATAGGTTATTGTGATGGAATTGCGGAGAGTGTAAACGAGGTGATTACAGAATATTTGGGTTATACGGAATATCGGTTGGTTCAGTATAAGCCGGCTTGGAATGACAGTTTCAAAGGTTTTTTGATGAGTCCTGCAATACAAGCTATTTTCATTATGATCATTGTGGCCGGAATCTATTTTGAATTGCAGACTCCCGGTTTCGGTTTTCCCAGTATCGCCGCATTGACGGCTGCAATTCTTTATTTTGCACCATTATATATGGATGGATTGGTGCAGAACTGGGAATTGTTTGCCTTTATTGTCGGAATTATTTTGATTTTATTGGAAATATTTGTAGTACCCGGTTTCGGGATTACGGGAATCAGCGGAATCATTCTGGTTACTTTGGGTTTGGTATTGTCTTTGATCGACAATAATTTTTTCTCTTTTGAAGGAATTGCAAGCCCGGAATTGGGACAGGCAGCACTGACCGTATTATCCGGTTTAATCCTGGGATTCCTGATTGTGATTTGGTTATCGTCGAGAATCGGTCAGAAAGGATTGTTCAGAAAGGTTGCTTTACATGCCGACTTGGAAGATTCCATTAGTGTGGACGTTTATGAAAAAATATTAATAGGTAAACAAGGAGAGGCATTGACCGTGTTGCGTCCATCCGGTAAGGTGATGATTGACAACGGGATTTACGATGCGGTTTCCAATACCGTTTATATAGAAAAAGGAGAACCGGTAGTCGTTGTGCGCTTTGAAAATGCACAGCTTTACGTTGAAAAAGTGTAAAATCGTAATAAATATATTATCTTTGCATTCAGATTGATATTATTTTGATGCAATGAAGTACATTATTATATTAGGAGACGGTATGGCCGACGAACCGGTTGCCGAACTAGATAACCGAACTCCTCTGCAATATGCGGATACTCCCAGTATGGATTATCTTGCAAAAATAGGATGTTCCGGTATGCTGGATACCATTCCGGAAGGTTTTCATCCGGGAAGTGAAATTGCTAATCTGTCGGTTTTAGGATATAATCTGAACGAAGTATTTGAAGGAAGGGGAACGTTGGAAGCCGCCAGTATCGGTGTGCCTATTTTACCGGATGAAATGGCTATGCGTTGTAATCTCATTTGTATCCTGGATGGAAAAATAAAAAATCATTCGGCAGGACATATTTCCAGCGAAGAGGCCGGGGAACTGATCCGGTATCTGGATGAACATCTGGGAGACGGCCGGGTTCGTTTTTTTCAGGGTGTATCTTATCGTAACCTACTGAAAATGAAAAATGGAGATAAACGTTTGGATTGTACGCCTCCTCACGATGTGATGGGTAGTGAATATAAAAATATCATGGTACGTCCGGAGGTTCCGGAAGCATCGGAATCTGCCGATTATCTGAATGCTTTAATTCTGAGATCGCAGGAGTTATTGAAAAATCATCCGGTGAATCTGAAGAGGATAGCAGAGGGGAAGGATCCTGCAAATAGTATCTGGCCCTGGTCGCCCGGTTATAAACCTAAAATGAAAAAGATGGCGGAAATTTACCCGATCCGTTCGGGAGCGGTTATATCTGCCGTCGATTTGATTAATGGAATTGGGGTTTACGCAGGATTGAAGGTCATTCCTGTCGAAGGAGCTACCGGCTTATATGATACTAATTATGAAGGGAAAGCCCGTGCCGCTTTGGATGCATTGAAGACCAACGATTTTGTATATTTGCATATCGAGGCCAGTGATGAAGCCGGACATGAAGGGGATGTGCCGTTGAAAATCAGGACCATTGAAAACCTGGATAAAAGGATTGTGAAAACGGTTTTGGAAGAAACGATGAAATGGAACGAACCGGTCGCCATTGCCGTGCTTCCGGATCATCCGACGCCATGCAGGATTAAAACGCATACCAACGATCCGGTTCCGTTTGTTATCTATAAGCCCGGAGAGCAACCGGACGAAGTTGAAAAATACGATGAATTTTCGGCAAAAGCAGGAAAATACGGCTTGTTGAAAGGTGATGAATTTATCAAAAAATTGTTTCACACCGATTTCACCGATTATACTGATTAAGTTTCTTGCGGGGTTCAAAATGACACGCAATAATAAATTTGTGTAATCTGTGTGAAGCAAAAAGAGACAAAAAATGAAATATTACAGTACAAATAAAAAAGCTCCTTTGACAGGATTGCAGGAGGCTGTGGTGAGGGGGTTAGCTCCTGATAAAGGACTTTATATGCCGGAAAGAATCAAATGTTTTCCGGATGATTTTTTTCGCCGGCTTCCCAACATGACTTTCCTGGAAATAAGTTACGCTGTTGCCGATGCTTTTTTTGGAGAAGACATCGAGCCGGAAATTCTGAAATCGATTGTTTACGAGACTCTGGATTTCGATATGCCTGTCGTATCTGTAAATCGTTCGATTTTCAGCCTTGAACTTTTTCATGGCCCGACGTTGGCTTTTAAGGATGTCGGCGCTCGTTTTATGGCTCGTATGTTGGGCTATTTTATACAAAAAGAAGGCTTGAAACAGGTGAATGTCTTGGTTGCCACTTCGGGAGATACCGGAAGTGCTGTAGCTAATGGTTTTTTAGGAGTGGAAGGCATTCATGTGTATGTTCTTTATCCGAAAGGAAAAGTGAGTCCGATACAGGAGTGCCAGTTTACTACTTTGGGCCGGAATATTACGGCCATTGAGATTGACGGTACGTTTGACGATTGTCAGGCTTTAGTCAAGGCGGCGTTTATGGATGAGGAATTGACGCAGCAGTTTCAACTGACATCAGCGAATTCGATTAATGTCGCCCGTTTTCTTCCTCAGGCGTTTTATTATTTTTATGCTTATTCTCAATTGGCCGTTTCAGGTAAAGCGGATCATTTGGTTGTCTGTGTTCCCAGTGGTAATTTTGGGAATATTACGGCCGGACTGTTTGCAAAAAAAATGGGATTACCCGTGAAACGGTTTATTGCAGCCAACAATAAAAACGATGTGTTCCTGGAGTATTTGAGAACAGGGAAATATCTTCCTCGCCCTTCCGTACAAACGGTTGCCAATGCGATGGATGTGGGCGATCCCAGTAACTTTGCCCGTATTCTGGATCTTTATCAGAATGATTACAATGCTATTTGTGCGGATATAAGCGGTTTCCGGTATTTGGATGAGGATATTCTTGCAGCTATCGGCTCTTGCTATGAATCGACCGGTTATTTACTGGATCCCCATGGCGCCTGTGGCTATTTAGCTTTGAAAGAAGGGCTTGGGGAAAATGAAACAGGCTTGTTTCTGGAAACGGCTCATCCGGCGAAGTTTAAAGAAACCGTAGAAAAAGCGATAAATGTCCGGAATATTGCTGTTCCGGACAAACTCAAAGCATTCATGCAGGGCAGGAAACAAAGTGTGGAATGTAGTAAGTCGTTTGGAGCATTGAAATCATTGCTCTTGAGGTAGCTTCATATACAATTAATGGAATATCCCTTTAAGACGGTGTGAAAGCGCCATCTTCTTTTGTTCTTCCCCAAAAAGAATTATCTTTTCGTGTGTTGTTGAAAAAAATTCATATATCTTTGTAATATATTACTTGGAATGGCAATTTATTGTCGTTCCATGGTAATGTACAGAAGCGTTTTTTGCTTTATCCCTACTCAAAAACGACCAATTTTAGCTGGAGGGTGAACAGTAAAAAGAACGCTCATGCTTGGTGTATATACCTCTATGTATAAAAACGAAGCTTCTTTTTCCTGTACAAAATCTTTACAGGAAGTCCACTCCCTGTTACCGGACTATTTAAACCCACGTCCACGCCTACAAAAACTGAGAAACTT
>JAITTA010000128.1 GCA_031287395.1 Dysgonamonadaceae bacterium
AATTTATATAATTTTTTTTTGTTTTTATAATTTGAAATCATTTATCTAATTAATTAAAATCATGAATTTCTTTTGTCGTTTTCCAAATCAAATTTGGTATGATATTCCACCGATCGCAAAAGACCATGTCAAGATATGTGGGGATTTATGATTTCTGCAATTTTTTTCTTTCCCAAAGAGCTTGAAGGTCGACTTCCTTTCTTTCCTTTTATTAATTATCTAGAATTTCGATGCCCTATTATAACAATCATGATTACCTTCCATTTTAACCAGATTTTTGTTGACCTGGGATATCATTTGGATCGACATTCTGATAATGTAAAAAAATTCAATATCCCGATGATTACCCATGAAATAGGACAATGGTGCGCATATCCGGATTTTAAGCAGGTCTCAAAATACCTGGGGGTACTGAAACCATATAATTACGAACTGTTCAGAGAAGGATTAAGGGAAAAAAACATGCTCGATCAGGCCTGGGATTTCCACATAGCATCCGGTAAATTCCAGGTTATCCAGAAGAAGGAAGAATTCGAATCTTATTTCCGCACTCCGGGCTTCGGAGGCTATCATCTGCTACAGTTGAACGATTTCCCCGGACAGGGGACATCACCGGTCGGCGTAGTGGATGTTTTCTACAATCCGAAATCATACGTCGATGCCGGCGAATTTCACCGTATCCAACAACCGCAGACACCGCTGTTGAGAATAAAAAAATTGACTTGGACAAACAATGAAACGCTGGAAGCGGACATCGAATTTATCAATTTCGGGAAAGAGGAAATAAGGAATGGCATCATATCCTGGACATTCAAATCCGGCGACAAATTATACGCTCAAGGTTCGTTCAATCCTGTTACTATTCCTCTCGGAGAACTGACGAAAACAGGTAGGATTAACATTCCTTTGGACGGTATAGACCGGGCGACGGCTTTCAACCTTACGGTTTCATTAGACGGAACACCTATTTACAATTGTTGGAAAGTCTGGGTATATCCTGAAAAACTACCGGAAATAAAATATCAGAACGTATTTGTAACCGACAAATTCGACACGAAAGCCAAACAGCTTCTGGAAAAAGGAAAAACGATCTTTTTGCTGGCAGATACGGCATCCATAAATTCCGATGTGCCACCCGGATTTTCAGGTATTTCATGGAATGCAGTATGGTCTGGTACGCCGCCTAATCTGTTAGGGATCCTGTGTAATCCGGATCACAAAGCTTTTGAACATTTTCCGACGGAATTTCATTCCAACTGGCAATGGTTCGATCTGGTTCGTAATTCAAAACCAATGGTACTGGACCATACTTCATACTTTCTGAGACCTTTGGTACAAATGATTCCGGACTGGAACAACAACCGTAAAATAGGCCTTATAGTGGAAGCTAAAGTCGGTAACGGAAAACTGCTAATGACAAGCATCGCTCTTAAAAAACAGATGGACGACAGCCCCGTTGCACGCCAGATGTACTACAGCCTGTTGAAATACATTACAGGAGAACATTTTAATCCTGCCGAATCAATGAGCTACGACGAACTGGAAGAAATATTCATTAAAAAATAGCGTGAGTTGGATTACCTAAACAAAAAATAAAAGATATGCGCAGAAAAATATTGACTTATTTTTTCCTCTTTTCCGGCTTTGTCGCAGGCATTTCTGCAAATTCTGTAACAACCAATGCACAAACGGCGGGAAAAAAAGCCTATTTGAACGAAATAAAAACAGAACTGAAGAAAAAATGGCCGGAAAACAGAACGATCAACTTGGTTTTCCACGGACACAGCGTCCCTTCAGGTTATTTCAATACGCCGAATGTCGGAACTCTACAAGCATATCCTCATCTGGTGCTGGAAGCCGTAAAAGAGGTATATCCCTATTCCGTGGTAAATACAATCGTAACCTCAGTGGGAGGAGAAAATTCGGAACAAGGCAGCATGCGTTTCAAAAAAGAGGTTTTAAACCACCGACCGGATGTCCTGTTCATCGATTATGCTTTGAATGATCGGGGAATCGGACTTGAAAGAGCAAAAAAAGCCTGGGAATCCATGATAAAAGAAACCCTGAATTTACAACTCAAGGTAGTTCTGCTCACGCCAACCCCGGATTTAACGGAAAATATCCTCGACGATAGTACTTCCTTAGAAAAACATGCCGTACAAATCCGGAAATTGGCAAAAAAATACCAAATCGGGCTAGTTGACAGTTATGCCGCTTTTAAGGAAAAAGCAAAAAATGGAGAAAATCTCGGAACCTACATGAGCCAAAGCAATCACCCGAATAAAAAAGGACACCAGGTAGTCCGGGATTTAATAACACACTATTTAATGGATAATAGAGAACAACAAAAATACCGGCTAAGCCAGGTTCGGGAAATGATGAACAAAGTGGCCGACCATCAAATGATGAATTTTGAAAACCAGGTACGCAAAGGTTCCCGGTGGGAAAATTCCCATGCTTACTGGGCATGGACCAATGCAACCATGTATGTGGGGCTGGCCGAATGGGCTAAGTTATCCGGACAACAGAGGTATTGGGATTTTCTTTATACCATAGGAGAAAAAAACCAGTGGAAAACAGGCCCGAACATCTACTTTGCCGACGATATTTGTGTCATTCAGTCCTATCAACAAATACATGAAAAATACAAAGAAGAAAAAATAATAAATCCGTCTATTAAGGCGTTAGATTCTATCCTCAACCATCCTAAAACCGGTAGTATCGGTTATTACGACAAGGATTCCCATTCCCGCTGGTGCTGGTGCGATGCCTTGTTTATGGCGCCTACAGCCTTCGCCCGTATGGGTAAAACAATAGGAAACAACCGGTATTTCGATTTTCTCAATCGGGAATTTTGGGTAACTTACGATTCCTTATATTGCCCACAGGAAAAACTATTTTTCCGTGATACACGATACAAAGAAATGAAAGAAGAAAACGGAGAAAGAGTCTTCTGGGGCAGAGGCAACGGATGGATTATCGGAGGATTGACCGTCATCATCGACAATCTGCCCGACAATTATCCGGATAAACAACGGTTCATCGATTTATACAAAGAAATGATGGAACGTATTGCCGGACTACAAGACAAACAAGGATTCTGGCATCCGTCCCTTCTGGATTATACTTCTTATCCAATGCCGGAGACAAGCGCTTCCGGCTTTTTTACCTACGGAATGTTATGGGGAATTAACCGGGGTTATCTGGATAAAGAAGCCTGGCTGCCTAAAGCGGAAAAAGCCTGGAATGCCCTCTGCTCGGCAGTACACGAAGATGGTAAATTAGGCTACATCCAGGCTATTGGGGCAGATCCGAAAAAAGTAAGTGCAAATGACACCGAAGTGTACGGAGTAGGAGCTTTCCTGTTGGCAGGTTCCGAAATGTATAATTTACTCTATAAAATAATAAATAATATTATAAAATAGCTTATAAATAATGAAAATTTTTATTATCCTCTTTACCTGTTTTTTTTCTTTCAACCTGACTGCCGGAAACGATTATCACTTTTTTTCGAAAAACGATATCGAAAACATCCGGACAGCTTCACAGACAGCCTGGGGAGAAAAAATCATCCATTCTCTGAAAGAACAGGTTGAAGAACGTCGTAAACACTCCCTTCGTATTCCCTTATTGGAAGGCGGACATTTGCATCATTATTTTTGTCCGGTACACAATGTCATGTTTCAATTCGATTGGGATAAGCCCGACGGACATTATTGTAATTTATGTGGAAAATATTGGGAAAATAATAAATTTTTCGATTGGGCATGGGTAAACAAGGTACACACCGAAAACCTGAATTACCTGATTGCATCCATGTATTTATACCTCGCTACAAACGACACGTTGTATGCCGGATATATACGGGACATGATGCTGGATTATGCTTCCAAATATCCGACATATATGGAACACAACACCAACCGGGTCGTAAATGGAGCCTGGGGCGGCCGGATGTTCGGACAAAGCCTCGATGAAGCTGTTTGGGCCAGCGATGCAATAAGAGCTTACTCAACAGCCAAACCGTTGATGACTCCTTCAGAAATCAAAAAGATTGAAGACGGATACCTGAAAGTCTGCGCCCAAATGTTATTGAATCGTAAAGGAGGCGCAAACTGGCAGGTCTGGCACAACAGCGGCCTGATTGCTTTAGGTGTGGCCTTAGAAAACGATAGTATCATCGATGTTGCCCTCAACGACCCGAAATGCGGTTATCGTTTTTTGATGGAAAAACAGGTGTATAACGACGGATGGTGGAACGAAGGCTCTCCTATTTACCACTACTACCCGTTAAGGGCCATGCTTCTTTCGGCCGATGCCCTGAGATGCAGAAACATCAACCTGTTCGACAAAAAACTCTATCATATGTTTGCCTCCCCGGCGCAGGGAGTGTATGCCAACCTGTCGTTCCCGGCTCACAACGACGGATGGTACGGTGAATCATTACCCGATCAGGTAAAATTGTACGAAATCGTTTACCGTCGTTACAATCAGGACCCGTTTTTTCTGAATGTCTTGAAACAATGTTATCAACAAAAGGAAAGAAACCCGGTCGAAGCTTTACAGAACAATATAGATCTCTCTTCTGTTTCCGTAAACCCGGAATTTTTAAAATCAGTCTGTTTCGAAGATGCCGGTTTTGCGGTACTCCGTTCAAAAAACAAAGCCGTAGTATTAAAATACGGACCTCATGGAGGCGGACACGGGCATCCTGATAAGCTTTCCATCTCGCTTCACGATGGTAAAAAAGAAATTCTACCGGATATGGGAACCTCCGCTTACGGAGTCCCGGATTATACTCAATGGTATCGTAAAACACTCTCCCACAGCACTCTCACGGTGGATGCAAAAGATCAGAAAGAAACTTCAGGAACACTGCTTCATTTCAAACCTTCTTCCGGTGGAGGGTCGGTAGAAGCCGGATGTAATGACGCTTATCCGGGTGTGAATATGTCACGGAAACTGACTTTCAAAGGAAATTTACTGACCGATATCCTGACCGTTTCATCCGAAAATAAACACCAATACGATTACGTATTGATATTGACGGAAAAACCGGCATTTTCGCAAGCGCAGGATCCTGGGATACTGGATGACGCCCCTGTATATAAACGGATATCCAATGTAAAAAAAACAGAAGGAAATAATGCTTTCAGTTGTCAATTGGAAAACGGAACGGAAATACACATTCAAGTCGTTGCCGATAAAAATTTTATAATATTTACAGGAGAAGCTCCGGGAATCCCCCCAAGAAACCCGGAAATCAATGCGGACTACGAATCCAAACCTTGTTATCCGCTGATCGTCAGGACTACAAGTCGTAATCTGAAAATAAAAACAACCTGGAAAATCAAATAAATCAAACTGAAAATGAAGAAGTATTTTTTATTCATCTCCATCATTGTAATCCACTTTTCTTCTTATGCCGGAACACCGGAGAAAATAAACCTGTCAGGGGAATGGAAAGTAGCATTAGACAGTACAAATACCGGAATTTCAGAAAAATGGTACAACCGCGATTTCCCAAATACAATCAATCTTCCCGGAACTCTTTGTGATGCCGGGTACGGAAACCCTTGTACCTTATCTCCCCGAATGGAAAAAGAAATTTTCCTGAACCTGAAACGGAAATACGATTATGTAGGAATTGCCTGGTACTCCAAAACAGTCGGTATTCCAAAAGAATGGAAAGATAAACTCATTTCCCTGAATCTCGAACGGGTAATCTGGAATTCTCAAGTCTGGATCGACGGACAAAAAGTAGATCAGGAAAACGAAAGCCTGGTAGCCCCTCACTGTTTCGACCTGAGCAAATACCTGACTCCCGGCAAACACACCATTACCCTCAGGATTGACAACCGTAAGCAACACGATATTTCCGTAAAGGATATGTGCCACGCTTATACCAACGAAACACAAACCATGTGGAACGGAGTCCTCGGAGAAATATCCCTGAAAGCCGAAGAAAAGGTAAGTATCGAGTCCATGACCCTGACTCCCGATGTGGATGCTTCCAAAGTCCACGTATCCCTGGACATTAAAAATAATACCCCTGGAAAAATAAGCGGAAAAGTTCTTTTTTATGTTAAAGAAAAAAATGGAAAACGGTTGCCTGCTAAGGAAATAATGATATCCGGGGAAACTGTTTCTTTCGACTATACAATTGAAAATCCTAAGTTATGGGATGAATTCAATCCGAATCTGTATGAAGCCGTCGCCGAATTACAAACGAAAAAACTGCCTGTAAGAAAAGAAAATACATTCGGAATGAGAAAACTCACAAACAAAGGGGCTTTATTGCAAATCAACGATAGAAGGATTTTCCTGAGAGGTACTCTGGAATGTTGTATTTTCCCTTTGAAGGGTTACCCGCCTACAAACAAAGACGAATGGAGAAAAATCTTCCGGACAGCACGGAATTACGGCTTGAATCATATCCGTTTTCATTCCTGGTGCCCTCCTCAGGCAGCATTTGATGTAGCAGACGAAATGGGAATTTACCTGCAAATAGAACTTCCGCTGTGGGTACTGACTGTAGGAAACGATCCGGGAACAACAAATTTCTTATTCGCAGAAGCTGATAAAATAATGAAAACATACGGAAATCATCCTTCTTTCTGTTTCTGGAGCATGGGAAATGAGTTACAAGGAAGCTTCACCGTTATGGACAGCCTCTTGCTCTCCTTGAAAAAGAAAGATTCACGTCATTTATACATGACGACCACCTTTACTTTTGAGAAAGGGCACGGTTCCTGGCCGGAACCTCACGACGATTTCTGGGTCAGTCAGTGGACTAAAAAAGGATGGATCAGAGGTCAGGGTATATTCGACGACCAACCCACTAACTTCAATAAAGATTATACCTCTGCTATCGATAGCCTGCCCGTCCCCATCATAACACACGAAATCGGACAATACAGCGTTTTCCCTAACCTGAAAGAAATCGACAAATACAAAGGAAACTTGATTCCGCTCAATTTCATGACTGTTAAAAAGGATTTGGAAGAAAAAGGACGGCTTAATCAGGCCGACGATTACCTGAAAGCCAGTGGAAAGCTGGCGGCTATCTTATACAAGGAAGAAATCGAACGCGCCTTGAAAACACCGGGATTCAGCGGTTTTCAATTACTGGATCTGCACGATTTCCCGGGACAAGGGACTGCTCTAGTCGGACTACTCGACGCTTTTTGGGAAAGTAAAGGGTTGATTACGTCGGAAGAATTCAGAAATTTTTGTTCTCCTGTCGTACCGTTGGTTCGTTTTGAAAAAGCGACTTACACAAACAACGAAACATTCATGGTAAAAGCTGAAGTTGCAAATTTCAGTAATAGTCCGTTGAAGAATATCATTCCTGTTTGGAAGCTTACCGACTCTAAAAGGCAAATCATAGCACAAGGAAAACTGCCACAACAACAAATAGAGATAGGGAATGCCCAAATATTGGGAGAATTCTCGACTTCATTATCAACTGTGGAACAAGCAGATAAACTAACTCTTACGCTTTCCTTGCAAGGTACGGATTATTCCAATTCATGGGAAATCTGGGTTTATCCCCAAACACTCGTCACCGATAACGGGAATATCGTTTATACCCGTGATTTCAAAGAAGCAAAAAACGCTTTGTATCAAGGAAAAACTGTGTTATTAAATCCGAAAAAAGAAGATATCAAAGGATTGGAAGGTAAATTTGTCCAGGTATTCTGGAGCCCCGTCCATTTCCCAAACCAACCGTGGACAATGGGTATTTTATGCGATCCCGAACATCCGGCCTTCTCCTATTTTCCAACTGAAATGCATTCTAACTGGCAATGGTGGGACATCTGTAAAAATGCAAAAACAATGGATTTGGACTCAATTACACCAATAATAAAACCTTTGGTCAGAGTCGTTGATAATTTTTTCAAAAACAGGAATCTCGGTCTTATTTTCGAAACCCGTATAGGTACAGGTAATTTGTTGGTTTGCAGTTCCGATCTCGAAGAAAAGCCGGAATCACATCCGGTTACCGGGCAGTTACGTCACAGCCTGATAAACTACATGCAGTCAAAACAGTTTTCCCCAAAAGAACAGATTCCATTCGAACAACTTGAAAAATACTTGTACAACAAAAAAAGCGACAAAGACGCTTTCTGAATGAAAGAAATGAAAAGAAGGAGGGCTTACGAACGGATATTATGGTAAGCCCTCCTTCTATTTATTTATTCTAACTATTCGTCAGCACATCATTTCCTGATGACCTTGAAAATTTTGCCGTTGTACTGTAACAGGTACGTGCCTTTGGCATAGCCGGTCAGGTCGATTGTTGTCGTGCCTTCCCCGGTTTTGTAAGTTCCCTTCAGCGAACCGGTC
>JAITTA010000191.1 GCA_031287395.1 Dysgonamonadaceae bacterium
CTGTTTCTATTTGTTTCAGCAAGTAACTGAGTGGACGTTTTTTCTCGGCACTCCCTGTGAAACGCATATTTTTAGTCTCAGGATTGTCGTAATGAATTGAAAAGTCGTACCAACGGGAAAGTTTTTTAAGAATATCATCCATCGGTTGATTCCTGAAAATGAATTCCCCGCGCACCCAGGCGGTGTAAATTTCCGTGTTTACTTTTTCCTGTAATACTTTTTTCGATTCTTTGTTGAATGTCAGTTGGTGTCCCGGAGTAATCAGATATGATTCGTTGTTGTACCGGATCTTAACTTCCACACTTCCTGTAACGAGAGTGGTTGCTACTTCGGTATCTTCTCCATATGACGAGAGATTAAAGGATGTTCCCAAAACTTTCAGTTCTATATTTTCCGTTTCGACTGAGAATGATTTTCCATTGTGTTCCACATCAAAGAAAGCTTCCCCTTCCAGTTTTACATGTCTTTCATTTCCTTCGAAATAAGACGGATAAGTTAATTTACTTCCGGAATTGAGGTGAACTTGTGTTCCGTCGGATAATTTCAATTCATATTCTCCTCCGATAGGTATAAAAATAGTGTGGTATTCGACTTTTTTAGTTTTTCCATTACCGGAATCGTAGTTCAGACGCCCACCGGTCGTATCGTTATTGATGGAAATCCCGTCTTTTTCTTCTATTTTGAAGTCGGAATCCAAAGAAACCGAAGAACCGTTTGCAAGTAAAAGAACGGCTTTTTTTCCTCCAGGCACGATTCGTTGGGATTCAATTTGTGCAATGCTTGTTTTTTGATTCTGATATTTGGAGATATAGAATAAACTGGAGGTGACAAGTATTGCAATGATGGAAGCATAACGGGTCCAGACCGGAATCCGGAATCTTCTCTGGTGTTTTTCTTTCTCCTGTATTCCTGTTTTTGCAACAATATTCCGGTATATCTTATCGGTATCGAAAACAGAGTTGTCGTTTTTCAAGGATAGGAACAGGGCTTTGTTTTCTTCATCTTTTTCCAGCCAAGCCAGAAATTCCGGATCATTTTCCGGCATTTCACCGCATAATACCCGACAGAGTAATTCCCATTTATCGTAGTTGTTTTTTATTATTTTCAACATAGATTGTGTATTAATATTATTTATATACGAAACACGGAGCCGGACAAAAAGTATTATTTGTTGCTGAAAATTCGATCCGCTATCGAATATTGCAGTACAGGAATGTCCTCTCGGTTTTGGAAAGTCAAAAACAAGACAGAGTTTAATTAGCACTTATTTTATAAATTTTACAAAAAAAGCGATCAATATTTTCCAATTTCGTTAACATAGATTAACTTTATCGAAAAATTATACCGGTAAAATTCCGGATGAGCACAATCAATTAAATGAAGTAACAGATTACCATGAGAAAAAGAATTGTTTTTATTATCGGTCTTACTTTGGCTAATCATATTTTTCTGTTTGCCGGAGATATTTCCATTAAAGTTACTAAAAAGTATTTAAATATTCCGGTTTCACAACAAGACAAACGGGCGCTCATGCGCTTTGAGACGGGTGGAGTTCAGGAACGCGAATTTCAAATCAGGTTGGCATCCGGGATTCCGGATTACTGGGTCTTTTGTGATTTGGCCTCTTTTAAAGGAAAAACAATTAAAATAAGCTATGAAGGAAATAGCGAAGGGTTAAGCAAAATTTACCAGGACGATGTAATTGCCGGTAAGGATAGTCTTTATAAAGAACGGAATCGTCCGCAATTTCACTTCACTTCGCGGAGGGGATGGAATAATGACCCCAACGGACTGATTTTTTATGAAGGTGAGTATCATTTGTTTTACCAGCACAACCCCTATGAAAGGGAATGGGAAAACATGCATTGGGGACATGCTGTCAGTAAAGACCTGATCCGTTGGGAAGAGCTTCCCGAGGCGTTGTATCCGGATAAATTAGGTACGATGTTTTCCGGTTCTGCCGTGATTGATTATAACAATACAGCCGGGTTCAACAAAGGCAATATCCCGGCGATGATTGCAATTTACACGGCGGATAGTCCGGATAAACAGGTGCAATGCATTGCTTATAGTCTGGATAAAGGCCGTACTTGGGAAAAATATGCCCGGAATCCTGTCATCGATTCCAAAGCAAAGTGGAACAGTAAAGATACGCGCGATCCGAAAGTGTTTTGGTACAAACCCGGTAATCATTGGGTATTGGTCTTGAATGAACGTGACGGACATTCTATTTATACCTCGGATAATCTGAAAGAATGGCATTTTGAAAGTCATATTACCGGATTCTGGGAATGTCCGGAACTTTTCGAATTATCCGTTGATGGGGATAAGAATGATACCCGATGGGTGATGTATGGGGCTTCCGGTACCTATATGATTGGTCGGTTCGACGGAAAAACGTTTACTCCCGAGTCGGGAAAATATAACTATACGGCAGGCTCAATCTATGCAGCCCAGACTTATACGAATATTCCGGATACGGACGGAAGACGTATCCAGATCGGGTGGGGGAGAATTCAACAACCGGGCATGCCTTTCAACGGAATGATGCTTTTGCCTACGGAACTGACTCTCCGGAATACCAAAGAAGGTATACGGTTGTTTAATGTACCGGTCAGGGAAGTTGAAATGTTGCATGGAACTTCGGTGCAGTGGAAATCATTGGCTCCGGAAAAAGCAAATGAACTTTTAAAACAATTCTGTTCCGATGATTGTCTCAGAATAAGAACAACATTCAAACTATCCCATGCTACGGATGCCGGACTTAATTTATCCGGACAATCGCTTGTCAATTACGATATGAATTTTAATCAGGTAAATGGTGTCTTTTATTCTCCGGACGACCGGACAAGCATGGAAATAACAGCAGATATTTTTATTGACAAGACTTCTGTTGAAGTGTTTATCGATGGAGGCGCTTACTCTTATTCCATGGAACGGAAACCTCGTCCGGGTAATAAGGAGGGTTTTCATTTTTGGGGAAACAACATCGAAGTCAATTCCCTGGAAGTTTATCAAATGAATTCTATCTGGAAATGAAAAGATGGCGGCATTTGGAAAGGTCCTTGAGATGAGGGGGCTGTTACATTAAAACAGGCAGACGATTTTTGCCCGTATTATCCGGTAAGCTTTGGAAACCTGTACTTTGACGGTATTGACGGATATTCCGAATTTAGTGGCGACTTCCGTGTATTTTTTCCTTTCCAGTGTTGCCATAACAAAAATTTTACGGCATCTTTCCGGAAGTTCTTCAATGGCTTTCAAAAGATGTTTCTGAAGTTCTTCGGCTTCGTCGCTCAGGGATTCTTCTTCCGTAAGTCCGCTCAGGGTGATTTCGTATCCGTAAATGAACTTTTCGTTATCCCTCAGATAATTCAGGGAGGCATTATAAATGGAACGGTAAGCATACGACGAAAAGGAAGGAGAAAAATGAAGGGACTCTTTTCTTTCCCAATATTGAATAAAAAAATCCTGTACAATATCTTCAGCAGCTTCTTTGTTTCCTATTATTTTATACGACCAGTAACACAACCTTGTGCTATACAGATAGAACAGATGCTTAAAGGCTGTGGGATTTCCATTCCGGATTTCAAGTATTAAATCTTTCTCGTCGTGAGTTATATTAACATCAGAATACAGATTCATAAGGTGCCGTATTTTAATTAAAACACAAATGAACTGTAAAAGTATTACTTTTGTTTGAAGAAATGATTACTTTTTTATTTAAGATAATACTTTATTTCTATCTTTGTGTTTTAGTTATTGTGAAACAATTGAAAATATATAATATGGATGAAAAACGCACAATGAACCGGAGGAGTTTTTTGAGAACTTCCATCTTATCGGCTGCCGCATTGACAATTGTCCCCCGTCGTGTATTGGGAGGAAACGGTTATCTCGCTCCAAGTGACGAATTGACAAAAGCTATTATCGGGACGGGTTCCATGGGGCGTAGTCATTTGAGGTACCCCGGACGGATTGTCGCTCTGTGCGATGTGGATAAAAAACACCTGGAAATAGCGCAGAAAATGTGTCCTGCGGGAATCCGGACTTACCACGATTACCGTGAATTGTTATTAAACCCGGAAATTGATATCGTGCATATTGCTACGCCGCCTCACTGGCATGGTATCATGGCTGTCGATGCAGCTAAAGCCGGAAAAGATATCTGGTGTGAAAAACCGATGACCCGTACCATAGGCGAGGGTATACGGGTGAAAGAGGCCGTTGAACAATACGGAAGGATGTTCCGGTTGAATACCTGGTTCCGGTTTAACGATTCGTTCTATGGAATGAATACAACTGTCAGGCCGATTAAAAAACTGGTCGATAGCGGTCTGCTGGGATGGCCCCTGAAAGTAACCGTCAGCAAGACTACCGGATTCGACTGGAAATTCTATTGGGTGGGAAAGACTAATCTGAGTCCGCAGCCTGTTCCCGAAAATCTCGATTACGACATGTGGTTAGGTCCGGCACCTTATAAACCCTACAACTCCCACCGTTCGCACGGAACTTTCCGCGGGTATTGGGATTACGACGGTGGCGGTCTGGGAGACATGGGACAACATTATCTTGACCCTGTCCAGTATTTCCTGGGAAAAGATAATACAAGCCCCATCCGGGTGGATGTGGAGGCCCCGCAACAGGATTCCGATGCCTGTGGTACCTGGAATCGCATTGTCCTGACTTATGAAGATGGTTGCCGGATCATTCTCGATGGAGATAACCGCGATACGAATGCCGCTTACATCGAAGGTCCTAAAGGAAAATTGTATGCAGGCTTCAAATCGGATATCCCCGATTTGAAACGAAAACTGGCTGCAATGCCTGATCCGGAGCCTCAATTAACCGATTTTGCAGAATCGGTTCGTTTCCGCCATAAGTTTGCACTGAACGAGGATAACGGATTCCGTTCGGCAACCGTTGTGAATATGGCGATTATTGCCGTACGATTGGGACGCACCCTGCATTTTGATCCCGTCAGGCTCGAATTCGTTAACGATCCGGGAGCAAATGCCTTGATCAATCAACCGATGCGGGCTCCATGGGCAATCTGAGAAATTAAGAATTAAGAATTAAAAATTGATGAAGTCAGAATAGTTATGAAATATGCATATATAGTTTTGTCGTTGGTTTTGAGCAGTTTGGTTTTCAACGGGAATGCACAACAGACAGACCAGCGTACATGGGATACCAAAGTGGCCGATATTGTGATGTTATTACCGGCTGGAGATACACAAACCCTGCACCGGTTGATGGACGAACTGAACGGCCTGGGAGGGGATGTCGTCCCTTATATGGCTTCGATATTGTCGGAACCCGGTAAAGGAGATGATTCCAAAATCCGTTATGCGATTGCAGGACTTGGTTTCTATGTTTCCCAACCGGGAAAAGAAAAAGACAAACAGGCTGTGGCTGCAGGTCTTTGTAAAGCAATTGATAAAACTTCTTCCGATGAAATCAAAGATTTTTTATTGATTCAGTTGCAATATGTGGCCGGGGAAGAATCGGTAGATACGGCTGATAAGTTATTATTGAATAATCGCTTATCTGATCCTGCCGTTCGTGTGCTGGTCAGAATAAATACGGAATCGGCAAAGAAAACCTTGTTAAAAGCCTTGAAAAATTCTTCGGACGATAACTTCAGAATTTCTATTGCAGGAGGTTTGGGCGATTTGCGTTATTCCGAAGCTGCCGGAACTCTGGAGAAAATGGCTGGTGCAAGCAATCCCAAGTTGAAACATACTGTTTTGCATGCTTTGGCGGAAATTGCCGCTCCTTCTTCCAAGAAAGTGCTGGAGAAGGCAGTTCAACAGGTAGGTTATATCTATGAATCCTCGGATGCTCTGGGAGCTTATGTCTTGTATTTATCCAATATGTTAAAAAATGTAAATAAAAAAGAATTGCAGGGAATTACAGAGGGGAACAAAGAGCTACGGGAAGTTGTAAGAAATGCTTCGAAAGATTTGATGAAGAAGAGCTCGGCTCTTCAAATGATCGCTGCACGAAGCGCCGGATTGAGTTTGTATGCCTTGTCGGCAAAGGAAAAGGCGATTCCGGAAATCATCAAGGCTTTGGATAGTCCGGATAAAGTATATCGTGGAACAGCCTTATCGGCTGCCTTGGACATCAATGCCCCGGTGATGACTAAAGCGCTCCTGGATAAGGCCGCCGGTGAAAAAAATCCTGAAATCAAATCCGAAATTATTTACACTTTGGGATTTAAAGGGGATAAATCGGCGATTGATTTTGTCGAATCCAATATGGATGCTGAAAATACACTTATAAAAAAGGCAGCGATTGTTGCGACAGGAAGGTTGAACGGGGAAAACAGTTATGATAAAATCATCCGGGCAATGGATACGGATGATAGTCAAATTATTGCGACGGCGCAAAAAACATTACTGACGGTTAAAAATCCGCAATTGATAACCCGTATTGCATCGGAGATTCCCCGGATGAACTCTGCGGCCCGGATAGCGTTGATAGAGATCCTTTCTCAAAGAAATGCCGGTGATGCTTCGGAAGTTGTATTTGTCCAGGCCGGTTCTTCCAATCCGGATGTGAAACTGGTGGCAGAACAGGCCTTGAAAAACCTTTCGGCAGAAAAAGACCTGAGCCGTTTGTCGGCTCTCCTGAATAAGGCTTCCGGTGAAAAAAGTATCCTTGCCTTACAGGATGCTTTATATGCTGCGATCAGAAATAGCGGTAATGCCGACAAACAAACGGATTTGATTGTAAACCAAATGCAATTGTCGTCTAAACCGGAATTATTTTATAACGTATTGGCGATGACCGGAGGAAAAAAAGGACTGGAAATAGTGAAGAATGCTTTTGATACAGGAAATACGAACGTAAAGGATCTTGCTTTCAAAGCATTGGCCGGTTGGACTGATTTTACGGCAGCTCCGACTTTATTCTCCATTGCTCAATCGAATCCTTCCGGAGTTTATTTCGATAAAGCATTGACCGGTTATGTGGAAAAAATCAATCCTTCGGATAATTCTCCGGAACAAAAATCATTGTACTTGCGACAGGCTTTAGGAATTGCTGTTACGAATATGCAAAAAAAGAATATCCTCGGGGAATTGGCGAAAACCGGTACTTTTTCCGCTTTGAATGTCGTCGGATCCTATCTGGATAGTGGTGATGACGGGCTGCAACAGGCTGCCGTTCAGGCCGTATACAGGATTGTATTATCTAACAATGAGGTTTATGGCGAAACGGTCAGACCATTGGTTAATCAAGCGATAACAATAAATAAAGGCGCTGAAGCCGAATATCAGAAAGAGGAGATCCTCAAACGGATGGCTGCCTGGCCGAAAGAGGGTGGGGCCGTAAAATACGAACTTGCTGCAGAAGAAGCGAAAGAAGGTTTTGTTCCGATGTTCAACGGGATTGATATGACCGGATGGGTTGGCAACCTGAAAGATTATGTGGCTAAAGACGGAATGATAGTCTGTGATCCGAAATACGGAGGTCGTGGGAACTTATATACGGAAAAAGAATATTCCGATTTCGTCATGCGTTTCGATTTCCTGCTGACTCCGGCTGCCAATAACGGTTTGGGAATCCGTACTCCTCTCGACGGCGATGCGGCTTATGTGGGTATGGAATTGCAGATTCTGGACAATACGGCCGAAGTTTATAAAAATCTGAAACCCTATCAGTATCATGGTTCCGTTTATGGAATTATTCCTTCAAAAACGGGCGCCCTGAAACCTGTCGGAGAATGGAATACACAGGAGGTTGTCGCCAAAGGCAATCATATCAAGGTTACTCTCAATGGGGTCGTTATCCTGGATGGAGATATCGCTAAGGCCAGTAAAAACTTTACCGAAATGCCCGACGGACGGCAACATCCGGGACTTTCCAACAAAAAAGGCCATATCGGCTTCCTGGGGCACGGCTCGTATGTGTCATTTAAAAATCTGAGAATCAAAGAGGTTTTTTAACTCCTTTTTTCTTATATTTGTCGTATGAAATCCGGATTGATAATTACAGTTGTATTCCTATCGTCTCTGGCGTTGAATATTTCTGCTCAGGAAAATAGGATTGACACGACGAAGTTTGGTGCTCCGTCTTTGTATTTACCTTCCCTGAAGTCGCCTTCTTTGCTTCGGGATACAACCAATTTCTTTGATTTACCGGATGGTTTTGAAATTTCGAAACCCCGGGAACTGGAATTCCCCGATTCGGCTATAATGATTCGTAACTGGGAACATCTGAGTTACATCAGGAAGCCGGTTCCGAAGAAGCCTCTTTTACCGTTTGGATTGGTTCCCGATTTGAATTTCAATCTGGGAGCATCCCGTTGGGAATTACCGGTTCTGGGGGCTACTACCACTTTTTCCCCCACGTTAACTTACACTCCATTTGAACGTCTGTTTTTTTATGGAGGTGTCGGTTTTACCCAATACCACAATCTATCTTATGTTCAGAACATGATTGCTCCCGGATGGCCTGTCAAATCGAACATTACTTCCCAGGGGTTTCTGGGAGGCGCTTTTATTCTGAACGATCGTATTACTTTACATGGAACTTACCAGCGTTCTCTTTATAACCAGCTACCGGCCAACATGGTGATGTTTGCACCTTCTTTTCAGATGGCGACCTTCGGTGCGGATATCGATGTCTGGCACGGCTTGGGTGTGACGGTGGAACGTGTCTGGCAGTTTGACAAATCCGGCAGGATGCGAAGCGATATGCGTTACTCTCCTTATATCAATTTCGATAAATTCATGAAGTTTTTGAGGGGGTATTGATATCTTTCGTGTTTTCTGTTGTTTACTTTTACCTCAACCGGTCGAGAGACCTGACTAATTTTTCGTCCTTTTTGATCCGTTGTATGGCCAATACATCCAGTACCAGCGCTACAAGAGGAATGATTACTTGAAACTTCAGGCTCAATGCATTCGCACCGAAAACAATACCGATAAAAGTTAAAATCGCGATTAGCAGAAACAGAAGAAAATAACATAATTTTACTTGCAAGGACCGCTTCTTGTAGTAAAATAGAGTGATTATAGAAAGTAAAGCCGTTACTCCGCTGCCGGCCATCAATACATACCGGTAAAGCGGATCGAAATCGCCGGATCGGGCTATAAACAACATTGCCAGCAAGATGCCGGCAATAAGTATCAAGTAAATGGTCTGGATTCGTTGTATCATATTTCTTCTCCGAATTTATCCTTTTCTTTTGTAGGATTCCTGAAGTAAATCTCATGATCTACATACTCCTGAGCTGCGATAAG
>JAITTA010000304.1 GCA_031287395.1 Dysgonamonadaceae bacterium
TTCCGATCTTTCAGGATTGATATAGTCCACTCCACCAAAGAAGGTTCCGATCCAAAGGGTACCTTGTTCATCTTTTGTTATACACCACACTGAAGAACTGCCAATGCTGTACGGATCACTCTCGGATGAATAAAAATGGGAAAATTCCATAGTTTCCGGATTAAATCTATCTAAACCCCTAAAAGTACCTATCCAGTAATACCCAAGATTATCGCAACAAATAGATCGGACATAGTTATCGGAAATAGAATTTCTGTCATTATGCTGGTGACTGTAGTTTGTAATACTATTTTTCCGGTCAATTTTATACATACCGTTATGGACTGATCCTATCCAACAATTTCCATGTACATCTTCGTAAATGCAGACAACATCAATCCCGCGAAGGACGTGGTTTATTTTTTTGTTTTCATCGACAGCAAATACGCCCTGATTCCTCGTACCGATATACAAAATGCCTTCGGAAGATTCCGTTATGCAAGTAATGCGTATCCCTTTCTCCATTTCCAAATAGGGAATTAACTCCCTGTTTGCTCCCAAATATTTGATCTGATTGTTTTCGGCAATCCACAACCTGTCTTTTCCGTATGATATGGCATAGATATTGTCTTTAGTTATCGTATTCATCTCCTCTTTCCGGAGATCATAGACTAACAATCCCAGTAAACATTGAATGTATAAATGTCCTTTCCGATCTCCGCAAACGGATTGGACATTACTTCCGAAAAGAGTTGTCGTATCTCCGATTACAGGCCTGAAAACTTCAATCTTATTCCCGTCGTATTTGTTCAATCCGTCGCGTGTTGCGATCCATATCCTGTTAAATTCATCTTGGTAAATGGCATGTACAGACGACTGAGACAATCCGTTTTCTACCTTCAGATGGTCGAAAAGCAGATTTTGACAATAAGCTGTAGTAAACAGACAAATACAAAGGATCAATATTGGAATACGTAATTTCATATCCGGATTTCAAATCAGTTTCAATTTTCCGTTCTACTGTCCTGCCTGTATGCGCTTTTTCAGGTAAAACGGTTTGCCTGTTTTCGTAATTCCTTCGATAACGATTGAATAATTCGAATCCGTATCGGCTGAATAGAATTTGAAATCGGCATTTCCGGCATTCACTTTCACATCAGGATTCCAGTAAATAGTCGTCCGCAAGTCGGCTTTTGGGCTTGCAATCTCCTCGGGAGTATCGTATTTGGGCGAATAAAATTCTTTCGGGATTTGGTATCCTAACGGTATGACCGCCTTGATGTTGAAACTCGGCGTACGAACCTTTGTCTGATCAAAGCCACGTTTGGTCGTTATCATGATAACCCCGTTACCTCCCTGGGAACCAAAAATAGCGGCTTGCGCGTCTTTTACAACTTCTATTTCGTCGATGTCTTCCACCTGAACATAAGAAAGAACATCGGCTTCGTTTGGCATATCGTCAATGATTACTAAAGGAGTACCGGCGCCACGAATGGATACATTCTCGCCCGTAACACTGACGCCTGCAATCGTGCGCAGGATATCGAAAATTGTGTGCGGATGCCGGTTCTCGAACTCCGACGACGAAACAATGGTGTTGAAAGGCGACGAAAACGATGATTTGCCTTTCTTTTCCCTTCGCCTGGCTCTTACAACAACCTCGTCAAGATAAATACTATGCATACCGAACTCCTGAATAAACGCCTGGTCGGCCTTCTTCATGTAGGTTGCAAAACGGTTGTTATCCTGCGGACTCAAAGGAATGCCGAATCGTGGTTCGGGATAGAATACCGTATCGGTCCTCAATTCGATCCTCGATCCGCCCTTTTTGGTGGTTGCCTGTATCACAAAGCGGGTACTGTCAGGCATTTCGGGAATGTTGAAAATAAATTGCCCTTCATTATTCGTTATCGTTTCGTCGAAGTAACCTCCTCCATATGAGACTATTTTGACAGGAATACCTTTTGCAGTGGAAGTCATCAGCAACCCTCCCTTTGCTGTGCCCGTAACAGCGGGGCCAACTTCGAGATAACCTTTAGGACGCTGAATATTGCCTTTCAGTGTTTGAGGGATATCGTAAATCCTCCAGCCTTGTGTCATCATCAATATATCAAGGAAATAAGAGCGCATATTGTTGCTTCCAATGAAATAAAAAGCAGGGTCTTCGATATATCCTTTCAACTCCGACGTGAGCAGCAAGGTTGAAAGAATATTGACTGTCGAGTCGGGGACAACATCACGGTCGTCGGTTACAGACACTGAAAAATCACCGTCAAGAGGCTGTTCCTCACTGTCGAGCAACGTAAATTTAAAATTGACAGCCTGTCGCTTGCCGTAAGCAGGACGATCGGCTACCAAAGTCGACTGTGGAAAATACTTCTCATTGACCGAAAAGATCAAACGCTCGCTGAGCGGATTCAATTCGGCATCGACGAGCAATATATGGCTTACACCCAAAGGCAGATCTTCCTTTTTAAGCAATACATGCTTCTGCGAATTTTCCCAGCGGATTGCCGATAATAAATATCCTCCGTAATGAATTATAAGATACATATTTTCAGGCAGTTTCAATTCGGGCGAATGGGCTGCAGAAACAGTTATACCATCTCTTATTGTATTGATATTTATGCTGATCGCATTGTCCGAAACGGCAGGTAATTCGAAAGTTTTCTTAAGACCGGCTTCATTTTGACATAAAAAGCGATATTTCATCCCTTTTTGGGGCAAAAAATAAAAAACTCCCATGCCGCGATGTATAGACTGTATTGTATGGAGTGTATCTCCATACTCGTTCACAACAATGCCGCTGACATTTTCACCGAGTCCCGAACGATTAACAGCCTTGAACGCAAGTTTGTTCCTGACACCCGAAAGACAATGCCCTCCTTCAGGGTAAAAACCGACATCGTAATCGTCCATCCCGGTAGCAACAGGCATAAACGCTTTGTGAAATTTTCCATTGTAGTCGTACTCCATATAGATGACGTTTTTCTTGATATGGGCATCAAACGAATACCGGAACAGACTGTCGCTGTCTAACTTCAATTCATCCATTTTCCTCTCCTTCTCATTACGGATTCTGACCTTTTCGGGCAGAATGCGTGAATTTTCCGTCACGTCGTAAAAACCAAATTCAGCTTCGATTTTTTTTCCGTCACCAGATAGTTTATATTGAGGACGGGTAAGATACAATGCCGATAACGGGTCGCCAACATCAATTTTACGTTTGAAGAAACAGTCATCGCCACGGCCTTCCATGAAGCGGGTGTAGAATCGTATCTGATAACTACCCTCGGCAAGATCTTCGGGCAACTTGAAATAACCGTGATAGGCTCCTGCAACAGGACGTATCTTGACCCTGCTCACCAGTTCGTCCCACGGATTGATAAGTTCGGCGTAAACGTAACGGCTGCTTGTATCGGATATCAACGACAGCGCATCCGTGAGATATATTCTGTAATGTATATCTTCGCCGGCCAAATAACAAGGTTTATCTGTACAGGCATAAATCTTTTCCAGCGGATACGCACGTAACTGTTTATTAAACAACGAATAAATCGAATCGGTCAAAACGTCGTTCTGACTGTACAAATTGAGGGTAAACAGAATACTACCTAAAGCGGCAAACAATAATTTCATATAACATGATCATGGAATGTTAGTTACAAAGTTACACATTAATCGTTAGTTTACAAAGTTATGTATTAATTACTGTTAAAAATAGGAATATTATTCTTTTAAATAGAAAAATCGTACACCCACAGAATGATTTTTTTTATTTTTTTGTTCTGTACAAAAATATTGCTTTTTTGTATAATCGAATCATCCGACCCGAAAGAATTGTCTGATCTTTGTCTTTCTCAAAATTTATAATATTTTGTTAAATCTAATTTATTAACAAACCATGGTAAAAAACTATTTAAAACTACTAATCGGATGCCTGGCTTTTTTCTTCTTTTCAGCCTCGATGGTTGCACAATCGTATGAAGTATCGGGAAAAGTGAGCGATCCGACAGGAGAAAGCCTGATTGGAGTGAGTATTGTCATCAAAGGAACCACCAATGGGGTTACGACAGACGCAAATGGAACTTATCGAATCTCCGTTCCTTCGCCCAACACCATTCTTGTATTTTCTTACATTGGTTATCGCATACACGACGAAACTGTTAAAGGCAGGAGTACTGTTGACGTTGTTATGACTGAAAATGCTCAGGATCTGGAAGAAATTGTTGTAATCGGATACGGGGTCTCCAAAAAAAGTGATTTGACGGGTTCCGTCGCATCGGTCAAAGCGGAAGATCTGGAAAAATTTCCGGCGTCGAGCGTTACCGAAATGCTTCGGGGACAAGCCGCCGGAATCCAGGTTACATTGGACAGTGCAGCTCCGGGAGGAACTTCGGATGTATACATCCGAGGAAAACGTTCATTATCCAGCTCACAATCACCATTGTACATCATTGACGGAATGATTGTTCCGAACATCAATGATTTAAATTCGAGCGATATTGAATCGGTCGAAGTATTAAAAGATGCGTCTTCCCAGGCAATCTATGGCTCCAGAGCCTCGAACGGGGTCATCATCATTACTACAAAGAAAGGTAAAGAAGGAAAAGTCAGTGTCGATTTTAATTCGTACATAGGAACCCAAAAATTCCACAGGAATTTCGATCTTTATACTCCGGAGGAATGGGTGACTCTTCGTTGGTGGGCAAAAAATAACGACGGACACGGAAATATCGGAACACTTGACAATATGAATTACCAAACCGTACTGGATGATGCAATTATGTACGATGCCTGGCAGAACCAGAAATTCACCGACTGGGAAGACCTGATGTTGGGAAATCCCGTGCAATACAAAAGCGATATTTCGGTCAGGGGAGGCAATGATAAATTGAAATTTGCCTCCGGAATCGGATATTATAACCAGGACGGTATAGTCGATAAATCAGGTTTCCACAGAGCAAATTTCAGGACAAATATTGATTATGCAATGTATAAATGGTTGGATTTCGGCGTGAATTTTTCTTATGCACAGGCAGAAACAAAATCGAACGATTCCAATTTCAACCAGATATTAACAATGCCTTCATTATCACAGGCTTATGACAGCGACGGAAACTTAATGCGCGAAACAACTTCCGTTGGGGATATCAACCCGTTGTGGAGAAACCGGGAATACGATCAAAAACAAGATAATGAATATCTTAACCTGTCGACATTTCTTAATTTTAAGCTATTCAAAGGGGTCTCATATCGCTTCAGTGCAAATATCCGTTCAAATAATCGGGAATCCGGACAATACCGGACAAAACTTTATCCGGCATCCACAGGAGAAGGTCAAATCCGCGAATTCAAAAGATCCAACTGGTTAATTAATAACGTTATAAATTACCAAGTTCCTATTTCAAATAAAGATCACAAACTATCGTTGACTTTCATTCAGGAAGCAGAGCAGGATTTACAGAAAACAACCGGTTTTGACTTCATAAATTCGACGACGGATATCTTCAAATGGGATACAGCTGCTTCTTCGGAAATAGATAATGTTGTGAGAGATATTCAACGGGTACGGTCATTGTCGTTTGCAGGCCGTTTACAATATAACCTGATGAACCGGTATTTGCTGACGACTTCTTTCCGTCGCGACGGGGCCTCGGTTTTCGGAGCTGATAACAAATGGGCAAACTTCCCTTCTGTAGCACTGGCCTGGAGAATCAACGAAGAATCGTTCCTGAAAAGTCAAGAATGGCTGGATATGTTGAAGACCAGAGTAAGTTACGGAATTGTAGGTAACTGGGGAATTCCGGCTTATAGAACGCTCGGATTGGCAAATAGCTACGAATATATCTTAGGAAACAGCTTATCCGTAGGTTATCTGCCCTCCAATCAACTGCAGAATTTGTCTTTGAAATGGGAAAAAACCGGTTCTTTGAATACAGGACTTGATTTCAGCACCTGGGGAGGAAAGCTGTCCGGTACCATTGAATATTATAATACAAAAACAACAGACTTATTAGTACAACGAACCATTCCTTCTATCACCGGTTACAGCACCATGTGGGATAATCTGGGAGAAACCAAGAGCTGGGGCTGGGAAGGAACCGTGAACAGCAGAATTATTCATAAAAAAGATTTCAATTGGGAGGCCGGATTCAGTATCTCAACCCAACGCAATGAAGTGGTGAAAATTGACGGAAGAGTGGATGAAAACGGAAAACCGCTCAATGATATAAACAACGGATGGTTTATAGGCAAATCCATCAATGTAGCCTATCAATATGAGTTCGCCGGAATTTGGCAGGAAGGAGAAAATCCGACGGAAGATCAGTATTTACCGGGTAGTGCAGTTCCAAAACCCGGCGATATCAAATTAACCGATAGTAACGGAGATGGAAAAATCACCGTCGACGACAGGAAAGTGTTCAACCTGGATCCGCAATGGTACGGAACCATAAACACCAATTTATACTTCAAGGGTATTGATTTGGGAGTGGAATTTTATACCGTGCA
>JAITTA010000307.1 GCA_031287395.1 Dysgonamonadaceae bacterium
GAGGTTTATCCAGTTCTTAAAAACGTGTTCGCACACGGAATGGAGGAGCATCTTCTGGCAAGCATCGTTCGCATCGTCGAAGGACTTCTGATCTCACTATCACTCGGACTACCTATTGGACTGTGGATGTCAGGATCGCCTAAAATCAATAAATTATTAAGCCCGTTACTTTATCTGACTTACCCGATCCCCAAACTGGCATTGCTGCCAATCGTATTTTTATTACTGGGTATTGGAGAAACCGCTAAAATCACCATGATTGTGCTGATTGTCATCTTCCAGATTATTATCTCTACAAGAGATGCTGGAGTGAATATTCCTCATGAAAACTATCATGTTTTATCATCTCTCGGAGCCAATAAATGGAAGAAACTACGATGGATCACGTTACCGGCAATCATTCCCGGTTTACTTACGGCTATACGGATTTCTATCGGGACGGCAATTTCGGTACTATTCTTTACGGAAACCTACGGAACGAACAAAGGGATGGGATTTTACATCGTCGATTCCTGGATGAGAATCTCTTACGTGGAAATGTACGCCGGAATACTGGTACTCTCCTCCCTCGGATTCTTGTTATTTCTACTGATTGACGTGCTGGAAGAACAATGTTGTAAATGGAAATCAAAACCTGGAGATGGAAAAGAATAAATTTTTAAAAATTTTCGAATCGGAATTCATCCGTAACAGCACGGTCCTTCTGAGTGGAAATACTGCAGGACAAGCTATTGCCTTACTAACGATGCCGGTATTATCCCGTTTATACACCAAAGACGATTTTGGATTATTTGCCTTATTTACAAGTATTTCCGGCATTCTGATCATTTTAGGTACCGGAAAATATGAAGAAGCTTTTGTGATAACTTCCAATCGTAAGGAATCATCCGCCCTGTTAAATTTTTCATTACGGCTTCTGATTGTTTTTTGCCTGCTTATTTTCTTAGTCTTATGGCTATTCGGTTCCCCCTGCCTGTCGTTCTTCAATATGGAAGTCCTTCTGGATTATTGGTACTGGATTCCTTTATACATGTTTTTCTCCGGTTTTTTTATCCTGATGACTTATGTAGCAAACCGGGAAAAAAAATATAAAATCATCGCTTCCGCTAATTTATCGACCAATGGGTTGACATCGATGTTGAAAATCGCATTCAAATTCCTCACAACAGGAGCAGCAGGACTTATTTCGGGGCAAACCGTAGGCCAGCTTTTCTCCTGTTTTTCATTTCATAAGCTGAAACAGATACTCAAAGACTCTATTCACCATAATTGGCAGGAATCAAAAAAAGCAGGGATAAAATTCCGGGATTTTCCTAAATTTACGATGCCTCGGAGTTTTATTGACTCATTTTCCGCAAATATGCCTTTTTTCTTACTGACGGGTATTTTCGGAGAAGCCCAATTGGGACTTTTCTTTCTGGCATTCAATATTTCGTTCCGGCCTGTCAACCTGATATCCAATTCAATTTACCAGGTCCTATATGAAAATGTAGCCAGACAAAAAGAAAATTCGGAGAAAATATCTTCGGAAATCAATCAATATCAAAGATATTGCCTGTTGTTGGCATTACCTCTCTTTGTCATTGTATTCATTTTTTCCGAATGGCTTTTCAAAACTATTTTCGGAGTACAATGGGAAGAATCGGGAAGGTATTTCCGATACATCCTTCCCTGGATATTTATGCTTCTGCTCACATCCCCCTTGGGATTCCTACCCCTTGTATTCCACAAACAAAAACAACACATGTATCTGGGATTTGTTCAATTTCTTTGCAGACTGGCAGCACTGGGTGCCGGTATTTACTTCAAAGATTTCAATCTGGCTATCCTGCTATTCTGTATAACGGGGCTGGTTTTCTCTTTAACAATTCAGCTATGGTACCGTTTCCTGATAAATAATTATGAGAAAAAACGGAACGATGATTCAACCGAAAATCATTAACTTTGCAAAAAATACCTATTGTATATGAAATTCTTCCTCTCCATCAATAAATATTACTATGTAACCATCGTTTTATTCATAGTCATTGGTGGTGTTTTATTATTAACAATGCATAAAGCGGACATAACTATTTGGGTCAATTCACATCATAACTCATTCTATGATTGGGCATTCCGGATCACTGACCATGGAGGCGTCTTCTGGTTCAGTGTACTTATAGTCGCGGCAATCGGAGTACTCAAAGACTGGAAAACCGCCCTGAAAGCGGCCGTATGTTTCATATCGACAGCATTGATTGTCCATTTTTTCAAATATGTGATCTTTCCAGGAGAATTACGTCCAACTCTTTATTTTGAAGGAAAATATACTTTACGAATATTAGATGGTATTGTACAATTAAAAACAGAAAGTTTTCCCTCAGGACATACGGCAGCAGCATTCTCTATTGCAACTTTCCTGGCTCTGTTTTCAAATAAAAAACAATGGCATTGGTTACTAGCTGCCGGTGCGGCTTCTGTCGGTTATGCCAGGTTGTATCTATCCCAGCATTTTATTACCGATGTTTATACGGGAATGCTCATTGGAGTCATAACAACAACATTGGTTTACTATTTTTATTCACAAAAATTCGAAAGAAAGAAGTGATCCGGAAAGTCAAACAATATATCAGT
>JAITTA010000140.1 GCA_031287395.1 Dysgonamonadaceae bacterium
TTCCATCTGCGGTTGTGCAGAAAGTGTCATAAAACTCACAAGGACGAATCCAAGTGCAAAAATGATTTTTTTCATATGTACATAATTTTATTTTTAAAAGTCATATGGAACTCGCATCATGTTCATGCTTTTTGGTGCAAGTTTTGCAGGCTCGTTTCATACGTAAACAGTTTATTTTAGATGATTTATAATTTTCCCGTAAAGTTATTAATTTTTTTTTAATCCAGCAGAATAGCCTGACGAATATCGTGATTTTTCAAATTATTTTTCAAAATCATATTATTGTATCCGTCTAATCCCATAAATTGCTTGACCATATAGGATCTCATACCACCGAACGAATCTTCCAGAATTTGTTCATAAAAACTCTTTTGTGCAGGATAATTCCGTAAATCGTATTTTTCTATACCGGCAGCTTCTGCAGCAATTTTAATAGCATCATTGATATTTCCGACCTTATCAACCAAACCTAAAGCCAAAGCCTGATTTCCCGTCCATACACGTCCCTGTCCGATAGAATCGATCTCTTCCTTCGTTTTTGAGCGACCATCGGCACAACGGGAGACAAACAGGTCGTATCCGTTTTCGATGTAATTCTGAATCAGAGCCTTTTCTCCTGTGTTGAGCGGGCGGGCCGGCAAAAGAGGAATCCCAAGCAAAGGAATGGTCAGAGATCGTCCTCCAAAATCGGCAAATTCATTGGTTTTCACAACATCAAAGGTTGCTCCCATTCTTTTCGACAATTGTTCCGCACTCGGAAACATTCCAAAAATACCAATCGATCCTGTAATTGTAGTAGGTTCCGCAACAATCTTAGAAGCGGCACAGGAGATATAATATCCGCCCGAAGCAGCATAATCACCCATGGAAACAACAATTGGCTTCACTGCTTTCAATTCTTTAACCGCATGCCAGATCTGTTCCGAAGCGAAAGAGCTTCCTCCTCTTGAATTGACACGGAAAACCACCGCTTTTACATTTTCATCTTTTTGCAGTTTATTCAATTCTTTTACAAATTCTTTTGCCGTAATTATATTGACGGAAGACATCCACGGAGCACTTTCCACCTCATCGGGAACAATTTCTCCCTCGGCATACAATACGGCTATTTTTTCTTTTATATTTTTTTTCTCTGTTTTCGGAATTGTATTCAGGTCTTGTACTGTTGCCAAGGCTAATTCATCCTTTTCGCCAATCTCAACTAATTCTTTGAGAAGTTTCTTCACCTGGTCCGGATACAAAAGTTCATCTACGAATCCATATTTTACGGTAACCTCCGATTTATTAAAAATAAAACCTTCATTTGCATATTTATTCAAATCATCAAGAGAAATATTCCGGCTTTTTGAAATGGCTTCCAATTGATGTTTCCAGATATCGCCCATATAAGAAGTAATTTGTTCCCGATTAGCGGCACTCATCTTGTCTAACAGGTAAGGTTCAACCGCCGATTTATAAGTACCAACTTTGAAAATCTGCATTTCTATACCGGCTTTTTCCAACATTCCCTTATAAAACTGCAGTTGAGAAGACAACCCCAGGAATTCCAACAATCCTTGAGGGTTCATAATGACTTTATTAGCCAATGAACATACATAATAATCGCCCTGGGCGTAGTAATCGCCGTAAGAAACAATGAATTTACCGCTTTCCTTGAAATCGGACAAGGCATTACGAACCGCTTCCAGAGTTGCAAAACCGGCATTAGCTCCGGAAGCTTTGACATAAATTCCCTTGATCCGATCATCATTTTTAGCCTTGTCAATTGCATCCAGGATATCTTTCAATCCGGTCGATTTAGAGTCTTTTCCCATCAGGAAAGCAAAAGGATTAGAGACCGAGCGTTCACCGATGGCGCCTTTCAGATCAATTTGTACAACGGTCTTATCCACCGGAATGTAAGCCGGAGCGCTCGACATGGAGGCAACGATCCCCATAAAAACAAACAGGGAAACAATAAACAGGAGAATACCCGCAATAATTACGCCGAATACCGACGCAAACATCATTTTAAAAAAATCTTTCATTGTAGTTATTTTTAATATTAATATTTATTCATCTGCAATTAATAATTATTCATCTTTTTGAAATTCAAGAATGTCACCCGGTTGACACCCCAGCACTTCACAAAGGGCTTCCAGGGTGCTGAACCGGATGGCCTTTGCTTTTCCTGTTTTCAGGATAGACAGGTTGGCCGGCGTAATATCTACCTTCTCGGAAAGTTCATTGAGAGAAATTTTCCGTTTGGCCATTACCACATCCAGATTTACGATTATTGACATTATTTTTGATTTTTGATTTTAAACTGTTAAATCCTGTTCTTCCTTTATTTGTGTTGCAATTTTTAATATTTCCGCAAAAATCAGCACTAAAATACCGAATATCAAAGTAAAAATATCCGTGCTATCCAATGGGAAAAGCACACGGTAATCCTTCAGGCTTACCATATACCTGGCTGTAGCCATCGAAGTAAAAGCAATAAAGATTGCAATTAAAAACATCAGAATCAAGGAATAACCGATCCGACGAATCCGGAGAATATTCTTTTCATCAAAGATATCATCCCTGGCAATGGATCTTACAACCTTAAAAGACTGAACGGGAAGATATATAATAATAAACAT
>JAITTA010000190.1 GCA_031287395.1 Dysgonamonadaceae bacterium
GTTATTGAAATACTTATTTGCTTCGTACATCCGGGCATTCATAGTGGAAGTGTAAATCAACCGATCCGAAGTTTCCCACTTGGGGATGAAAAGATACGCCAGTTTTTGAGAAATGGCTTCGGTCAATACATTTACGGTATAGTCAGGTACATCCCGGAACATTTCTATGGAATCGGAACCCATGGTAAAATTGAAAACAAGGCTGTCCCGGAGTGTAAAGGAAGTTAAAGGAACCTTTTTATCCTTGAGATAGATACTACTGGACAAGACGGTACGGCATTTTAAATACAAAAAGGAATGAACAGGATCCAAAAAATAATTTTCCATACTGGTAACTACGGCCTGTTGGATGTCGAAAAGCAGGCGATCGATCGAAATAATAGCATTACATCCGGATTCTTCGTATAAAGAGTTACATTCTTCTTCCGTAAAGGGAATGATTGATAACCATCCGTCGTCGTTCCTCAAAGCGTCTTCATAGATTGAGATTTTCTCACAAAAATTAGCGTCGGAGAAAGTTTGGGCTACTATTTCGGCGGCATACCAGTTAATGGAGTCTGTCTTTATTTTTTGTCCTAAATCAGTGTCATTTTTGTTTATTTTGAGATCTATGATCCGGTCTTCCGGTTGAGGTACGGCATTATTTACCACAAGCAACCCATTGACCTTTTCCGGTATAATAAACACAGGAGGCTTTTGAGTCTCTATGGATACAATATACGAACTTTGACATGAGACGAATCCCATAAATCCGATTAACAGGATCAATGTTGAAAACCGGAATCTTTTCATCTTGCTAAATTTAAGTCTAGCAAATATAATGATTTATTTTAATGCTGCGATACTTTCCTGCAAAGATTTAATCTTACTTTCGGCGTCTGCCTGTTTTTTCCGCTCAATCTCGATCACTTTTGCAGGAGCTTTGGATACAAAACTTTCATTGTTCAGTTTTTTAAGAACCGAATCCAGGAATCCTTGTTGGTAGATCAGTTCTTCTTTCAATTTAGCCAGTTCTTCTTCTACGTCGATATTGTTGCTGACAGGAATTGCGTATTCGGTAGTTCCCACGAGGAAGGATATGGCCCCCGGAGTTTTTTCCGCAAGCCGGGCAACAGAACTCAGATTGCACAATTTAATAATTACCGGATTGAATAAAGCATGGTATTCTCCGGTTACCTGCAATTCCAGCGTATCTTTGTTCGGAATGTTCTTTTGGGTCCGAACCGTACGTACTCCGGCTACCACTTCTTTTACAAGGTCGAAACCATCCAATAAATCCTTATCGTAATCATGTCCTTCCGGCATCGGAACAATCATAATACTTTCTCCCTGTTTACGATCAGACAATGCCTGCCATAATTCTTCCGTGATGAAAGGCATAAACGGATGAAGCAGACGTAGCAGAGAATCAAAGAAACTCAGGGTTTTATTGTATGTTTTCCGGTCGATTGGCTGTTGGTATCCGGGCTTGATCATTTCCAGATACCAGGATGAAAATTCATCCCAAAACAACTTGTAAACCAACATCAAAGCTTCGGATAAACGATATTTTTCAAACAAATCGTTCATCTCTTCCATGGTTTGTTGCAATTTGGATTCAAACCAGCGGCATGCGATACCGGCCGCTTCGGGTTGTTCCATCTCAGCCGTTTCCCATCCTTTGACCAAACGGAAGGCATTCCAGATTTTATTGTTGAAATTTCGTCCCTGGATACAAAGTTCATTATCGAAGGGGAGATCGTTTCCTGCAGGAGATGTGAGCAACATTCCCAGGCGTACACCATCAGCGCCGTATTCGGCAATTAGATCGAGCGGATCGGGTGAATTTCCAAGTGATTTGGACATTTTGCGTCCCAGTTTGTCCCGTACGATACCGGTCAGGTAAACATTCCCAAAAGGTTTATCCTGTCGGTATTCATATCCGGCGATAATCATCCTGGCAACCCAGAAAAACAGGATTTCCGGAGCCGTTACCAGATCATTGGTGGGATAATAATACCGGATGTCTTTATTCTCCGGGTTGTTGATCCCATCGAATACGGAAATAGGCCACAGCCAACTGGAGAACCAGGTATCCAGACAATCTTCGTCTTGCCGTAAATCCGATAACTGCAGGGGCTTAAAATCTGGAGTCTTTACAGATTCAGGATTCTGAGTCCTGACAATTTTGTTTGCCAGTTCCAACGCTTTTTCCGGGGTTTCCGCCACTACATACCCTCCCTGTGGAAGGAAGTAAGCCGGAATCCGATGCCCCCACCACAACTGACGCGAGATACACCAATCTTTGACGTTCTCCATCCAGTGACGATAAGTGTTTTTGAATTTAGGAGGATATAATTGAATGGTATCGCTCATGACTGCTTCCAGCGCCGGTTTTGCCAATTCTTCCATTTTCAGGAACCATTGCATGGATAATTTCGGTTCGATAGGAACGTCCGTTCTTTCGGAAAAACCTACTTTATTAGTATAGGCTTCCGTTTTTTCCATCAATCCGGCTGCTTCGAGGTCTTTTTCTATTTGTTTACGAACGTCGAAACGATCTATTCCGGCATATTGCAGTCCATAATCATTGAGAGTTCCGTCGTCGTTGAAAATATCAATCGATTCCAGGTTGTATTTTTCTCCCAGCATGTAGTCGTTGACATCGTGAGCGGGAGTGACTTTAAGGCAACCGGTACCGAATTCGATGTCCACATAATCGTCTTCAATGATGGGAACTTCGCGATTGGCAATGGGAACAATTACTTTTTTACCTTTCAGATGGGCATTCTTAGGATCGTTCGGATTGATGCAAACGGCAGTATCTCCCAGGATCGTTTCGGGACGGGTAGTCGCCACAACGGCATAACCATTTTCACCGGCGATTTTATAACGTAAGTAATAAAGTTTTCCCTGTTGTTCTTTATAGTTCACTTCTTCGTCGGAGAGGGCGGTTTTCGCTGCCGGATCCCAGTTGATCATACGTACTCCACGATAAATTAGACCTTTGTTGTAGAGATCCGTGAAAACTTTAAGGACACTTTCCGAACGTTTTTCGTCCATGGTGAAGCAAGTTCGGTCCCAATCGCAGGATGCTCCGAGTTTTTTGAGCTGCTCGAGGATAATTCCCCCATGTTTATGAGTCCACTCCCAGGCATGTTCAAGGAATTGTTCCCTGGTCAGATCCGTTTTCTTAATCCCTTCGGAAGCTAATTTTGCAACAACTTTGGCTTCTGTGGCAATAGATGCATGGTCTGTTCCGGGAACCCAGCAGGCATTCTTACCCATCATCCGGGCGCGGCGTACGAGGATATCCTGAATGGTATTGTTGAGCATGTGTCCCATGTGCAATACTCCTGTGACATTAGGAGGGGGGATTACTATGGTGTAGGGTTCACGGCTGTCCGGTTCGGAATGAAAAAACCTGTTTTTCATCCAATACTCATACCATTTGCTTTCTACCTCGGAAGGGTTGTATTTTGTTGCAATTTCCATTGTTTCTATTAAAGAATTATAATTAGAAAATAAAAGGGTCTGATTTCAAGCGCAAAAGTAATCAATTTTTATGATTATCCGCAAAATTACCTCAAGCATTCGGTTCATGATGTTACCGTTACACTCACAGCGTGAGAAAACCTATCGGGAAGTAATTTCAGGTTATTGCCCGGTTTAAAAACGAATAAAACCTGATTTACTGATTTTAACGGCACAACCGAAATTATTATCATACAAGTTTCCGGTATCGAATGCTGTTTGAAGGGTAATTTTCCATCCTTTCCATTTGGAGGGAATATAATTGCATTCGAATAATGAGGAAAAATCATTCTTCCGTTTTAAAAAGGGATAGGACGATCTCCCCCATGCATGCATTCCTGTTGCCAAAATACGATAGGAGAAAGAAGTCGATATGGATCCTTCCAGTCCGATATGAAGACCTTTGATACGGTTGTTCTGAAAATAAATTATTCCGTCTTGGCTGTATTCGGGAGAAGTCAATAGCGGATTACCGATAGAACGTCCCCAATGAGACCAACCGCTAATGTATTGAGTATGATTATAATAGTCGTCATTTCCACCGCCGCGGGCAGGCCTGTTGTACGATAAAAAATGCATTGGCCCGCTTTGATTCAATGTATAAATAGATTCAATCACCATTTTTTTCAAATAATTTTGATTATTCAAAGTACATTCCATTCCCCAGATTCCATCCCTCCAGTTTGCATACTCCATTCCGGAAGCATCATCAAAATAATGCTGTTTATATAAGGCAATATCAAAATCCCGGTTGGTATAACCGATTCTCAGGTTATATGTCCCCAGATGGTTCCCTAAAACATTGATTTGTTCTCCCAAAGACGCATTGTCTCCACCGCCTTTTCCCATAATAATTCTATAAAAATCACGAAAAGAATGAGGGAGTTTGCCAAGGCTTTCTTCGGATGTCCAACCTCCCCATTGTACGGCATGTACCAATCCGGAGATAAGCGATAACGGAAAATGTTGTTTGGGATCATAAAGCCGGACGACAAGGGATTTGTGATGCCATAAAATATCTTTTGCATAATCTTTTCCGGGCTGTACCGTCCGTTCGATATAGCGACTATCCGTGGACATACCGACAGCAAAGTCGCCTTTAACTTGCAAAATACCTTTGGTATAAGGAACCGTTACGAATTCAGGAATACTTAAATTGATTTCCGGAATGGGCCTGGCGTTGGGAGAATAGGTAAAATCTCCCAGGCTCAGATTTTTATATAATATGGAATTATAATATTCCTTTGCTCCGATAGTGAGGCTTAAAGATTTGTAGGATAAGGAGGTATAAAGTTGTTGAATAAAGAAGGAAGAGGAATGACGACTTGCTCTTTCAATGTCTATTTCCGACCGGATACTGAAATCTTTATTGAAATAATGGCGCCAATGGATAACTCCCCGGCCATAAACGTTATTTGAATGAAGCGGTACTGTTCCGTAAGTGTTGTTGACAATCCAGAAAGGAACGAGGTCTTTGGCGGCAACCGATATAAATGCGTCCATCCGGTAAGTCAGGCTATCTTGAGCGGAAATGTGCAAATGGTATCCGATGAAAACAAATACAAGAAGGATTTTCTTCATGATGGAATCTGGCAGGAGCGTCTTCATTTATTTATCTTCGGGAATTTTCCGGGAGCAATCCAATAGTGTTCCCACTATCTTTTGGCTATTTATATAAATTACAAAGGTACAAATTTTTCAATAAAAAGAGCTAACTTTGTAAAATAATTTTTTGAAAAATGCGAATTACAATACTTACTCCTTCTTATAATCAGGCCCAGTTTATTGAAGAGAATATTTTATCGGTACAAAATCAGTCGTATCCGGACATTGAACAAATTGTAATCGACGGCGGATCGACCGACAACACGGTGGATATCCTCAGGAAATATCCTGCTGTCCGTTGGGTATCCGAAAAGGACGAAGGCCAGGCAGATGCCTTGCAGAAAGGATTGGAAATGGCTACAGGCGATATTATCGGATGGATCAATTCGGACGATTATCTGGAAAAGGATGCCCTGCAATTTGTTGCCGCCTTTTTCGAGACTTCCGATGCGGACTGGTTGATTGGAAATATCTCCAATGTTTATGATGACGGGAGTATATCTGCGATAAAAAGTGCGGAAATTACAAAGAAAGCGTTGTTATCCGATCCTGATATTCTCTCCCAACAGGGTGCTTTTTTCAGAAAACAGGCGCTACTTGAAGCCGGAGGGTTTGATAAAAAATACCAACTTACTATGGACCTGGATTTGTGGTTCCGGTTGTTGAAGATTTCTGAGCCTGTCATGATAGATAAAAACATGGCTTATTTCCGAAGACATAAAAATCAAAAGACTTTCGGTAAGCATGTTATTGCTCAGATGAAGGAAATGCTCGATATTTTCCGGAAGAATGGTGCCGGTTGCGAGTATAAAGCGAAACTTGTTTATCGTAAATACAAGCTTTTTCTTTGTATCAGATTGGGGAGTATCAAGAGGAGATTGAGAATGAAAGAATGAAAAATGGATTTTCACTTTCGTACGTAAACCTATTATTCCGTCCTTCTTTCATTTTCCAACATAAAGTCCGCGATTTTTTTCCCCATCATTTTTTCTGAAAAATTTTGAAGGACATAAGGACGAGCCTTGTCATTCGACCGGCTTAATATTTCCGGATGGTCCAGTAAAAAGCGGATTTTAGCCTTCAAATCCTCAGCATCGAATGGTTCGACGAAGAATGAGCCCCGGTTATCCGTAAGGTAATCGACGGAACTGGGAGTTTTTGTAACAATCACAGTTTTTCCCAGGCTCATCGATTGCAGAAAACTCATTTGTCCGTAAGAATAATTATAGACAGGCAAGGGGATAACGACAAAAAGGGAATTGTTGATTTCCTCAATCAGTTTACGAATGGATACTTTATCCGTTAACTCGGTGCGGGGAGGCAATTGCTCCTCTTTTTTCAATGTTTTTCCGATTATTCTCAGCTTCACATCCGGATAGTTCAATTCGCTCCAGGCCTTAAAAAGGGTATCATAGTCCCGTTTTCCGGAACCGAAACTTAAAATATATTTCTCTCCGGAATTATTTTCAAAAGGAGAAAAATAATCGGTATCTACTCCGAATGGAATGAATACGGATCTGTTTACCAGATTTTTAAACGTATTTTTATAGTTCTCAATG
>JAITTA010000003.1 GCA_031287395.1 Dysgonamonadaceae bacterium
TTCCGACCAATACCGTTACTACCCCGATGGAACCCGGAAATGAAAATGCCCAGAAACGGGAAACAGAAGCTTTATTAATCCAGAAAACCAAAGGAAATGATATCCGGATGATAAGAATCGCTTTACTATTACCATTCGGATTGAAAGAAGGCACCAATAGTAACAATGCATCCGGAAACCGTTTTGTGGAATATTACGAAGGATTCCTGTTGTCTCTGGAACAAGTGAAAAAAAATGGGATATCCGTTGATCTGCAGGTCTATGATATCGGGACCGATATTGACTTACTGCCCGGTATCCTGAAAAATAAATCCATGCAGGATGTGAACCTGTTGGTCGGAGGATTGAACGACAAACAAATCAAACTGATTTCGACCTTCTCAAAAGAGAAAGAAATTCCATATGTGATTCCGTTTACCTCCAAAAGTGATGAACCGTTAAATAATCCTTTTGTTTTCCAAATTAATACCCCTCAATCCTATCTGTATTCAAAAGTATCCGCAGCATTTTGTAAACAATACAAAAACAGTCATATCATTTTTTTCCTGTCGGATCTGTCGAATGAAAAGATGGAATTCATAAAAACGCTTCAAACCGACCTGGTGCAGGACAAGGAAACTTTCAAAACGATCACTTACTCTGAAAAATTTTACCAGGAAATTCATGCTTTAATGAATCCGGATAAATTGAATGTGATCATTCCTTCCGACGATTCTCCGGAAACCTTTAAAAAATTATCCGCACCATTGAAAGTATTATCGGAATCGCATCCGGAACTAAAAATGACGGTATTCGGTTATCCCGGATGGCAGGTTTATAACAGCGGAGAATATATGGAAGACTATTTCAGGCTCAGAGCGAGTTTTTATAGTGTATTTTTTGCCGATCCGACATCCCCGGAAGTAAAAAAATTTTATTACAATTATAATAAATGGTATTCCCGGGATCTAATCAATACATTTCCCAAATTCGGTATATTGGGCTACGATACCGGAATGTTCTTCATTAAAGGCTTGCACGAATACGGTACAGTCTTCGATGCAAACATCCATAAGATAAAATACAAAGGAATACAAACCGATTTCCGGTTTGAACGGGTAAATAACTGGGGTGGATTTATCAATACGAATATTTATATTGTTTCTTTCAATCCTGATTTCTCAATCTCTAAAAATGCTTCAAAGTAACTGATGAATAAGAAAGTTGTTTTTGCATTAATGAGTTTGTTACTGGGATTCCCTCTTTTTTCCCAGATGACTATTTCAATGGATTCTTTATCCCCTCCTCAAAAACCATTTAAAACAGAATGGGCATTTGGAGCTAACGGAGGAATCACTTTGTCCAAAATCAGTTTCAATCCGATAATAAAACAAGATATGCTGTTCCAATATGCCGGAGGATTAACGGCCAGGTACATTTCGGAAAGAAATGTGGGAATACAGGTGGAATTGAATTATTCATTGCGGGGCTGGAAAGAAAAACACGATAGTATTGATATATACAAAACGACATTCTCCGTTTCAGTTCCGGACGACTCCATGAAACTTCCGAAATACTCCAGATCATTGTCTTATCTGGAAATTCCGGTAATGACCCATATTTATTTTGATATGGGGAGTCGTATGCGTATTATTTTTCTTTTAGGACCACAATTAGGATATTATCTGAACGAAAAAATAGTAGATTCCGAACTGGTGACCAATCTTTCTTCCACACTTCCTCCCTATTATGAAAAAAAGGTCCAACGTAAATTTGATTACGGATTGACAGGAGGTATGGGATTCGAACTTCGTACCGGTATCGGGAGCTTTGTCGTCGACGGCAGGTATTATTTCGGATTATCGGATATCTTCAGCAATCATAAATCCGATTATTTTCAGGCATCTTCCAATCAGGTGATTAGTGTAAAATTATCTTATTTGTTTAGAAAATAAGGAGTTAGAGAAATTAAAAAAAATATCCCTCTAATTTCCTTTAACTCCCTCTAACTCCATTTAACTCCATTTAACCATCATTCCCACAACATTTTCATATATTTATCCGTTTCAGATATATAAACACTAAAAAATTCCACATTATGAAGGGCGGACAATTGTTAGGAGGCATTGCGCTGGGCGCAATAGTTGGAGTCGGAATAGGCTACCTGTTAGGAGTCGATTCTGAAAAAAGGAATCAATGGTTTCGTATGATCAGTGCAAAAGTATTGGGTCAGTGCGACAATGAAGAATGTGATTGTAATAAGGATTCGGAACCTGAGGCAACAAAAGTATAACAAACTATTTTATAAGATGATTTAAGGCAAATTTAGATTGTTTTTATAAAGGTTATCCGAGAGGATAGCCTTTATTTTTAGTCGGAATTCCGCTTCTTTTCCTATTTTGTTAATAAGATGTTAATAGTTTGGATCACTCTTTTTCAATTATAATCATTGAATTCTACTACCTTTGCCGTTCTGAAAACGGTTTATACGACTTATTATAATTAAATGGCTACACAAAATAATCAATCTTCCGGAGGATCTTATCCCAGAAGAAAAAAAACTCCTGCAAATTCGGAAGAAATCGGACGTTTACAACCTCAGGCCCCGGAATTGGAAGAAGCGGTTCTAGGCGCTTTGATGCTTGAAAAAGATGCTTATTCCGTAGTCAGTGAAATTCTCCGGCCTGAAAGTTTTTACCATAAAATACACGAACTGGTTTTTTCTGCAATCCAGGATTTAGCTATCCAGCAAAAACCGATCGACATGCTAACGGTGGTCGAACAACTGCGGAAAAAAGGGGATCTGGATATTGTAGGAGGGCCGTTTTATATCGCCCAGCTATCGCAAAAAGTGGTTTCTACCGCTCACCTGGATTACCATGCCAGGATTATTGCACAAAAATATCTGGCCCGTGAATTGATCTCTTTCAGTTCCCAGATCGCCTCCAAGGCTTTCGACGAAACCAACGACGTCGATGATCTGATGCAGGAAGCCGAAGGCCAGTTATTCGAAATATCCCAGAGAAACCTAAAGAAAGATGTAACCCAGATCAACCCTGTTATCCGGGAAGCCATCGATCTGATGCAGATTGCCGCCCAACGAACCGATGGATTGAGCGGGGTACAAACCGGATTCAAATTGCTGGATAAAATCACTTCCGGATGGCAAAACTCCGACCTGATCATAATCGCTGCCCGTCCGGCAATGGGTAAAACGGCATTTGTACTTTCCATGGCTAAAAATATGGCGGTTAATTTCAATACTCCGGTCGCCATCTTTTCGCTTGAAATGTCGAACGTACAATTAGTAAACCGTCTGATAGTAAATGTGACGCAAATTCCTGCCGAAAAAATCAAGAACGGACGTCTGGAAAAATATGAATGGGAACAACTGGACTATAAATTAAAAGAACTTTTCGATGCCCCTATTTTTGTGGATGATACTCCCAGTTTATCGGTTTTTGAATTGCGTACAAAAGCCCGTCGTCTTGTCAAAGAGCATAAAATTAAGTGCTTGATTATAGACTATTTACAATTAATGAATGCCAGTGGGATGAATTTTGGGAGCCGGGAACAGGAAGTCAGCATCATTTCCCGGTCGCTCAAAGGATTAGCTAAAGAACTCAACATCCCGATTATTGCTCTTTCCCAGTTGAACCGTGGCGTGGAAAGCCGCGTCGGAAATGAAGGAAAACGACCTCAGCTTTCCGACCTGCGGGAATCGGGAGCCATCGAACAGGATGCGGACATGGTTTGTTTCATTCACCGCCCGGAATACTATAAAATATACACCGACGAAAAAGGAAATGACCTGACCGGAAAAGCCGAAATCATCGTCGCAAAACACAGGAATGGCGCCACGGGCGATGTTATTCTCAGCTTTAAAAAAGAATTCGCCCGTTTCCAGAATCTCGACGATGATATGCTGGTCGGAGAATATCAATCCCGGCTCAACAGCCAGGCAGAAGTCATTCCGGCGTCATTACCCAACAGGAATTTCTCTATCGAAC
>JAITTA010000046.1 GCA_031287395.1 Dysgonamonadaceae bacterium
CCAAGCCAACTGTTCATCAACCTTATAGACTTCATTTGCAATCATAAACAATTCCAACAGCCCGGTGGTCCTCTTCTCAAGATTATTTTCCGCCATCAGGTCCCTGATTCCCGATTCAAAATAAGCTGTTTTCCGGATGTACCGGCAAATATTCTCCATCAGCGCCTTTTCGGACGAACCGTCCACAGAACTTAAAAACTTTTTTCTACCGGCAACATCCAGATAAGACATTACAGCATTTACTTCGGATGGGTATTGCTTCAGAAGCGCCTGTATTTCCGGATTAACATTCAAAGAATCAAAAGGGATTCCTTCCTTCTGAATTTTGTCCATCACTGCTTTTTTTGTGCTGATAACAGTTTCCATCCAATTTTTAGGAGCCGGAACAACAGCTTTCTTATTTACTTTCTGGGAAAAACCAATCAAAGTAAAACATAAACAAACCAGAATGAATAGATTTTTTTTCATATTGTATTCAGATCAATTACTCGTTTTTATATTTGGATAACTTCTTTAAATTCTTATTTTCAACGGGAAATACACAGGATATTCTCCCGATGCCGTTTCCTTCCTGTAGCTGCCATACCAGCTGATTTTGAGGATTTATTTCAATCAGAGCAGGTTGACCTGCATCCTGACCTTTCGCATGTCCGTTCCAGTTACAAATCAACCTGTTTCCATTGTTTAATTCAACAATCTGGGCGACAAAATTCAGGTTAATTCCTTCAATATCCTTTTGTTCTATTTTTCGGATTAATTTTCCGGTATGCCTTTCGACTTCCAACGCAGAATGGGCATCCCCACACGAAATCAACAAGTTTCCGTTTTTGAGTTCCACAACGGAAAACGGATTTCCTTCGACCTTGAAACGCAGCACTTCTTTTCCATTTGCATCCAACTCCACAACTTCTCCTTTCCCCATAATCGGAAAAAGATAATTTCCGTTTCCGGCTTTAATCAGTTGTCTCATCTGACCGTGTAAACTTTCCACTCCCGTATCGAAAGAAAGCGTCTTCACAACATTCCCTTTCTTATCCAATTCCGCAATCTGTGCAGGAGAACCGCTGTAAGCCAGCAAAAAACCTCCTTTTTTCATCTGGGTAGCAGCATAAAGTTCTCCTTTTCCCTGAAGCTTATAATCCCAGATAATTTCCTTCTTGGAATTAATCACTTTTGCACCTTTCTTATAAGAAATCAACAGATCTCCACTGTTAGTCAGAGTGATATTTTCGCAATCATCACCTTTTTGCAAATCATAATTCCACTCTATTTGTTTCGTTGCCTTGTCTATCAGAACAACCTGTTCCCATCCGCAACCACTGATAAACATTTTATCCTGAGCGTATGACGAACAACAAACAAAAATAAAAAAATAAACTAAGCGACTCATAAAATTAAAAGATAAGAGTTAAGAGATAAGGAGTTGAATATGTAAAACTTTCAACCCTTAACCCTCATTTTTTTAACTCATTTTAACAATTCCAAATAAAGTTCATAAGCTTCATCAACACTGAAATTTTTATGAACCACAGCGTTGACAGCTTGGATCATCGCAACCGGATTTTCGGACTGAAATACATTACGTCCCATATCCACACCGACAGCGCCGTCGTTTATTGCCTTGTAACACAATTCCAAGGCTTCTTTTTCCGGCAGCTTTTTTCCTCCGGCAATGACAATAGGCACAGGACAAGCAGCAACAACATTCTCGAACCCATCGCAATAATAAGTTTTCACAATATTAGCTCCATTCTCGGCACAGACACGTGATGCCAGTCCAAAATAACGGGAATCCCGAGCCATGTCCTTTCCAACGGCAGTAACCCCCATTACCGGGATATTGTATTTTGAACCCCAATCAGCCATTTTAAAAAGATTCGCAACAGTTTTAGCTTCCATCGCAGGATCTCCGATGGCTAACATGATTGCCATAGCAGACACATTCATCCGGATGGCATCTTCTATATCAACGACAACATTGTCATTCAGCTCGGTAAGAATTGTTGTTCCGGCATCCGAGCGCAGACAAACCGGCTTATTGATATTTGCAGGTACGGATGATTGCAAAATTCCCCGTGTACACATCAGGCAATCCGCATATTTCATCAATGGAGTAATATTCAAATCAATTCTTTCAAGTCCGGAGGTCGGTCCCATAATGAATCCATGGTCAAAAGCCAACATAACGGTCCTTCCGCTTTCAGGATTGAAAATACGTGTCAGTCTATCCTTCATCCCCCAGGGAAGATTATCTGCTCCTTTCACGTGAAAAACCGGATTTTTCACTTCAACCCCAATTCCGAATTTTTTACCTTCTCTGATATCGTCTAAATCTGCCATTTTTGTATTATTTTACTATTTTTCTGTTTGCTCTGCAAATGCCTGAAACATACAAGCCCAGGACGAAGCGCCCGAATCGGCATGCCCGACGGACTTTTCGCCATAGTTCCTGGCGCGTCCGAAATTCGCTTTCATTTCTACGGTAGCTTCCGCCCCTGCCTTGGCGGCCTTGGCCGCTTCGGAGAGCATCCGGCGTATATCTTCCGACTCACAGGATAATATGGCCTCCACAGCCGGGATCAAGGCATCCATCATTGTTTTGTCTCCTTTCCGGGCCTGCGTTTGTTTCCGTACGCCTTCCAAGCCGCCTTTAAACATTTGCTTGACCTGCCCGGCATTCAAACCGGTTCCTTCGGCATGATCTCCCATTCCAAGCAAAAAACCACCGATCAATGTACTGGTGGAACCGCTGGTTTGCATCATCACATTGAATCCCATATCGTTAAGCATGGTCTTCAATTCTGTTCCCTTACGAGCAGCCTCAACTAAAGAAGTAAGAGCCTGTACGATAGCAGTTCCGTGGTCACCATCTCCGATTACGGCATCCAATTTCGAAAATTCGTCGGTCCGTTCGGTTACGCGGACAAGCGCCCGCTCCCACATGGCGACAAAGTCCTGTATTGTTAATTCCTGCATTATTCAATTATAAGTTTTAAGTTACAGGTTCCGAGTTATAAGTTTTTTCGTGTGTAAACCGGCTTATAACTCAAAACCTATCGCTTCTTAGATTGTCGTCCAGTAAGGAGTATTCGCCCTACGTTTCTTCAATAGTTCAACATGGTCGGGATCCAATTTGCCCAACATCATCTGAAACCCTGCAAGTTCCTGTACCGTAAGAATTTCCATCAGTTTTGCATCGGCGACCTCAATACCGGCCAGGGTCAGTATCTGGTGTGCTTTACGGAATACAATGCTCATTTCCATGTGAGTAGTAGCACCGCTACCATTAATATAGAGCAACACTTTGTCCCCTGATTCCGGTTGGATTTTTTTACACAACTGGTTGATCATTATTTCGGCAGTTTTGTCGGCCGACTCCAGCATCTGACGTCCGCTACTACCACCTTCACCGTGTTGTCCCATACCAATTTCCATTTCACCGGCAGGCAAACTGGAAATAACACCGCCATTCTGCGGATGCGTACAACTTCCCATGGCTACAGCCAACGTGGCGATTTGCTTGTTGAACCGTTCCCCAATTTCACAAATATCTTCGAGGCTTTTTCCTTCTTCGGCAGCGGCTCCGACAATTTTTGCCAATGGAATGCATCCGGCCAAACCGCGCCGGTCGTTATCAGGGGTGTCCAGTCCGGAACTGATATCTTCGTGTGTCAGAATCGATTTCACCTTGATTCCAGCTTTTTCAGCCAAGGTCATAGCCATATTAGCGCTCATAACATCCCCGGAGTGATTCAAGACAATCAGGAGGATACCGGCATCACGCTTGAACAGTTGTAAAGCCTGGAAAAGACGTTGAGCTCCTGGAGCGGCAAAAATATCGCCGACCACGGAACAATCCAACATTCCTTCACCGACAAATCCGCTCAAAGCAGGTTCGTGCCCCGAACCTCCCAAAGTAATCACCGCCACTTTTCCCGGATCTTTAGGTTGCGCTCTGACCACCATATTTTCACCGGCTAAAGCGACCTTATCATTATAGGCCAACACATATCCTTCCAACAATTCTTTTGTAATATTCTCAGGTTCATTGATGAACTTGGTCATAACTTTTATACTCATGGTTTTCTTATTTTGGAGGTTATCAATTATTTATCAAAATACATCAATTCGATTGGAATACCTTCTTCTACAATGAAGGCTATCGTCAGGTTTTCACCTCCGGAACAAGGTTCGACAATGACGTTTGCTCCTTTCAAAGCAGCTTCCATATCGGACACTTCATAAGCAATATGAGGAACTTTCCGAATAATTTCAGGTAACCAGCTACCTTCCTCAAAACGGAGGAATTCAATCCGGTTCGGACTTTTTGTGTAATCCGTCAAATGAACTTTCATTCCTTCAACGTAACATTCATTTTCTTGTCTTTCGAGAGTTGGAATCCCGTAATGATTGATTTTTCTCATGGCGATTAAAATTAAGAATTAAAACTTACAATTTATTCCAGTACATTGGTAAAGACAGCCTTGGGATTGGTAAAACGCAATCCGTTACCATCGTGGTAGTTGGCATATTCGGTAATAATGACACCTTGCGGACCGGCAAACAGGAAGTGTGGAGATTCGGCTTCCGCCAGATGAATCACTTCATCAACCATTTGTTTCTGAAAATGGGATACGGTAATAAAATCCTTCTGACTTGCAGGCAATACCGGAGCATCCGGTGTTGGTTCTCCTATAGAATAATTATAGGCCCAACCGTGACGAACCTGCCAGCTCTCGTATTTAGGAGGATAGTTCGTCGCCATATGGCGATGTTCCAGAATCATCTGACCAGGCAATAAATAAATCTCATGTCCGAAATACTGATGTGCGGAATCATTCACCCAGAATAAGCCGGCCATACCCACATTTTCAAAATCGCCCAGTTCAAAGTCAGTGATAAACAGATTATTTTTCACAAAATCCGAATAAGGAACTCCGTAATAATCAAACATATCCAAATAAGCTTTCAATGCTACTTCCGGATCCAGTTTTCCATCCTTATAAAAATCGGCATTCGTGTACTTTTTCTGGTAGGGTTCTTTTGTTTTCATCACTTCTTCTTTTTTACATTCACCGGAACATGCAGCTACAGCAAGTCCAATCAGTAAAATAAATAAACTTTTAATTGTTTTCATTTTTTTATTTTATTATATAGTTTCATTCGACGCACTCTGCCGTTTTTCGTATGCGACCCGAAGGTACACCGTTACAATCCCAAAGATAAGTCCAATGGCGCAGTAAGTCAATTCGGTGATTGAAGCATTCAGATAAGTAGCGCCCGGGACATAACTCATAAATGCAAAGAAAGCACCGGCTCCGATAAAAAGTCCGGGAATCAAACTTAACAAGTCCACTTTTTCAAAAAAGATTACCGCAAAAGCGACAACACCCACAGCTAAAGGGACTCCCCAAAATGCAAGGGCCGGCGTTAAAGCTCCACCCAGTTCCATAATGAGGATTGAACCTCCTATTCCTACCACATATGCAAGAAAAGCTTTAATTCCTCCTTTTAAATTACATCCGGCTAAAAAGTAAACAGCCCATGATTGAAAACTGATCCAACTGAAGCCAACATTTCCTTCCGGACTCATGTGCGGACTTAATATTTGATCCAATGCCTGAATCAGGAAAGCCAATATTCCGATAATTACCGGAATCATTACAAATTTTTTTAAGTTTTTCATTTTTTTGAAGTTTAATCATATACAAATCAATTGTCAACAAATGCAATTCCTTCTATTTCAACCAGGAGTTCATCTCTGCAAACGTCGGCCAGGAGATAAACGACCGGAAGTTCTGCATATTTTGCCATGACTACCTGCCGTACTTCCCCGAGAAAACCCGCCTCTTTCAAATAGACTCTCATAGAAAGGATACGAGTATTCTCCCGCTCCCGGATTTTTACATTTCCCAAAGCCTGTAAAGAAATAAGATGCTCTATATTTTCCAAAGTAATCCTGGTCTGTTCTTCCGGATCACCTCCCGAAAAGCAATCTTCTCCACGGATAGCAGCCGTTCCGGAAATATATATCAATCCCGCCTCTTTTTCCAAAATTAATTTAGCCCGTTCAAATTTAGGAGTTGTT